>CAYVXB010000039.1:0-3087 GCA_964454275.1 uncultured Chitinophagaceae bacterium
GGCTGCTATTATTATAGAAGATTACATATTTTGTATTAAAAATCCCGAAGGGATGATATTATTTCACCCTTTCAGGGTTTAAAAAATCAAATATTTTTTCTATAATTATCCCATCCCTTCGGGATTTTTTTGTGTATATACTCTAGGTGGCACACAGGCTACTTGCTCCAAATCAGGCGGGGGTTTCCGCTCCAATTCCGCAGCCCATCAACTTAAACCTATCCATCAGCATAAAAAATGTATAGTAGTAAAAGAAAAAACATATTTTACCTAATCATCGTACTCTTTTTATACGCTTGCAAGGATACACCCGTTATAAAAGATACAGGCTTTCATAATTACAACAACCAACCCATTCTATTCATTACAGAATCTGTTTTTAATACACCTTCTCGTGGAAATGGCATTCAAAATGGCTACGATATTAATTGAATTTATACGCACATCCCCTACAAACACCCTTACTGCATAAACAAAGCCTTCAACTCCGAAGCATCATCCGGCTTCATTTTACCAGACAATATTAAACGTAGTTGACGCCTACGCAAAGCACTTTCATACAACTTTATTTCCTCTGGTGTTTCAGGTATTAATTGAGGCACAGGCCTCGGCTTATTATTAGGATCCAACGCAACAAACGTAAAATACGCCTCATTACTTTCATACCTATACTGATGCAAAAGATCCTCCCCCCAAACACTTAAATGTATTTCCATAGACGAATTAAAAGCCCTGCTAACCTTTGCCTCTATATGCACAATATTACCCAACTTAATAGGATTTTTAAAAGAAAGATTATCCACCGAAGCCGTCATACAAGGAGCATTACAATGCTTCCCTGCAGAAATACTAGCCGCAATATCCATCCAATACATTAGTCTGCCACCCATTAAATTACCAAACACATTCGTATCATTGGGTAACACATATTCATTCATTACAGCAAAACTTTCCATTGCTTTTTTAGCCTCCATAATTATTACTATTATTTTTTGTACCTTAATGGCATTAATTAAAGAGCAATTTAAGCCAAATAACTATTTTATGCCAAAACTATTATATGTTGCCCTCGTTATACTATTAAACAACGCATGTAGTTTTTCGCAAAAAAATACCAATACAGATACTATGCCTACACAAAAAAAGAATACCATCTATTCTAAAACGACCACAGAAAAAGTAAACCTCAACAACCAAGAATGGAAAAAAATACTCCCTACAGAAATATACACTATAGCTCGAGAAAAAGGAACAGAACCTGCCTGGAGCAGCAAATACGAAAACTTTAAAGAAATAGGCACTTATTACTGTGCGGCCTGCGGAAATGCTTTATTTAAAAGTGACACCAAATTCGAAAGCGGATGCGGTTGGCCAAGCTTCTATGACCCTATTAGCAAAACAAGTATCCTATATACCCCCGATGACTCTCACGGAATGAAACGCACAGAAATACAATGTGGACGGTGCAATGCACACCTAGGTCATGTATTTAATGATGGTCCACCACCAACTGGCTTGCGTTACTGCATTAATGGAGTAATACTAGATTTTGAGAAAGCCCAAACAATTGAAAAAAAACATACTAAAAAATAGTATTCTCTTTAACAAAAAATTAAGAAAATTTAATAAACCTTTGCTATCGAAACATTGTCAAAGCAACAAAATACACATAGTTATGAAAAAGTTATTCATTCTCTTAATCGCTACAACGATTATGGAAACCTCTACCAAAGCGCAGGAAGTACCCAATCAAAATGTAAACTACAAAATCAGTCAAGATCACTACACTCGATTAGCCGATTCCTTACTAAAATTCCAAGGAACAACCATTCAAAACACTTACAAGGCCATTGATTACATGCAGGCTAAACAAGATCGAAAAGAAGCCCGTAAAAATCTTCGTCAGCAATTACGTTTAGAAAGAGCCCGAAACCCCTACTATTGGAACAATTGGGGAGGAAACAGCAACTGGAATTCTCCCTACTATAATAATTGGAATTCCTTTACACCAGGTATGGGTTATCGTACAGGCAATTGGACATTCTGGTATTAACACTTAAATTCGCAATATCTTTTTACTAACAATCATCAAAAAAGTCGACATGAAATCAATCAAAATGCTTACAAGCACATCTCTTTTTGCTTTTGTTCTTATCTTAACCTCTTGCGCACACAAAGTAACTCGTATCGATCCTAGCGAACAAGTAGATCTTAGTGGTCGTTGGAACAATACAGATTCTCGATTTGTAGCCGAAGACATGATTGGCGATATCCTAAAAGCTAAATGGCTTGGAGATTATTTAGAAAAAAATAACAGCCAAAAACCTACTGTTATTGTAGGATTTGTTCAAAATAAAAGTCATGAACATATTGAAGCAGAAACATTTATGAAAGATGTAGAACAATCTTTTATAAAAACAAGCAAGGTGAGGCTAGTACAAGGAGGTAAAAAAAGAGAAGAACTAAGAGCTGAAAAAGCAGATCAACAAACCAACGCATCTACCAGCAGTATGAAAAAATTTGGTTTAGAAAACGGAGCCGATTACATTTTACAAGGCGATATTAATTCAATAGTAGATTCTCAAGGGCGTAAAAAAATAGTTTACTATCAAATAAATTTAGAATTAACTAACATTGAAACCAATGAGGTAGTTTGGATAGGAGATAAAAAAATTGCTAAATACATTAAAAATTAGTACTGCTCTTATTTTTTAATACGTACTGAATAAACGATATGGGGATACCTATTAATATGTTTAAAAGGGCATTAGCAGCATTCGTGTTAATGCCTTTTTTATTAAGCTGTGCTTCATATAATGCACGTATTTCGGGCTATTATGATTATATGACCAGTGGTAATTATACCATGGCCGATAAAGCTTTAGATAATGTACGTTTATTACAAAAAAAACGCAACCGTTTTTTATACTTGGTTGAAAAAGGTCGTATAGCACAACTTCTACATCAATATGATACAAGTAATACTTTTTTTAACGAAGCAGATAACTTAGCAGAAGATACTAAAAGTAATATAGGTGATATTGCTATTGGAGCCATCACCAATCCAATGATGCAACAATACCAACC
>CAYVXB010000039.1:3097-16915 GCA_964454275.1 uncultured Chitinophagaceae bacterium
CCAACCAGAAGCTTTTGAAAAGTTTATGTTGCATTATTACAAAGCTATTAACTACTTGCAATTAGGAAAAACGGAAGACGCTTTAGTAGAAGCGCGTCGTATAACCATACAAGCCAATGAACAACAAAATAAATATGGTGATAAAACAAATCGTTATTCAAAAGATGCATTTTCCTTTATGCTGCAAGGCATTATTTATGAAAGTGCAGGGGATATGAACAACGCTTTTATTGCTTATCGTAATGCAGCGGAAACCTATCTAAGTGTTCCTAACAAAAGTTGGTATGGTGTATCTATTCCCAAACAATTAGAATATGATGTATTGCGAACAGCACATATAAATGGATTTACGGATGAAGTAACTCGCTTTGAAAAATTATTTAATACCACTTATCAACCTTCAGATACAGCAAAAGGAGGTGAGCTGCTTGTATTTGTAGAAAAAGGAAGAGCCCCTATTAAAAAACAACAAGATCTTTCCTTTTTTCTTTCTAAAGGATTAGGAGGTAATTTCTTTTTTACAGATGAAACGAATTCGATGAACATTCCATTTGATTTTAGTGCGGGCACAACTGCAGAGCAGCTTTCTTCCAGTAATTTAAGAACATTTCACATTGCTCTTCCAAAGTATATTACTCAAAATGCATACTATACTAATCAGCAAATTACGATCAATGGTAAAAGTACAGCTATTGAAAAAGTGCAGGATATTAATGTATTAGCCACGGAAACATTACGACAAAGGTTTTTAAAAGAATTGTCCTCGGCATTATCAAGATTGGTTGTAAAAAAATTAGTAGAAGAATTAGTTAGAGGAAAAGAAGAAGAAAAAAATAATACTACTTCAACATCAAAAAAAACAGCCCCCGATAGTACAACAAACAAAAAGAGTGAGAACTGGCGTTCGGTTGCTGCAACAGCTTTGCAATTGTATAATTTTTTGTCTGAGCAAGCAGATACAAGAAATTGGCAATCATTACCGGCCGAAATACATGTGGTTCGTATTCCATTACAAGCGGGAGAAAATAAAATTACGTTATCGTTATCTAATCCTTACGGTGTAAAAGATTCCACTATTATACAAGTAAAAAATACCGGTCGTTTACAGTTTTATCATTATACTTCGTTGAAATAGTAAATTACTTAATCTGAATGCGTTTCTCTATTTAATATTTACTACTAAGCTCACCCCTGTCGTATTCGCAGTATTGCTGTAACCCGGTACAATTTGTAGGCTTAAATCATCACTAACATCAAACGTTTTTAAATGTGCTGATACCGTAGCATCAATTACATTTAATCCCCAAGCCAATAAAAAAAA
Organism: uncultured Chitinophagaceae bacterium; assembly: GCA_964454275.1. Lineage (GTDB taxonomy): Bacteria > Bacteroidota > Bacteroidia > Chitinophagales > Chitinophagaceae > CAYVXB01. The sequence goes on from CAYVXB010000039.1 coordinate 4,419, forward strand.
TAAACCAGAATAATCCATACTTTGTCTAAAACTATTTCTATAAGCACGTAAAGCCTCTGGAAAAGCTAAAAAAGGTTTTAAATCATCGTCTACAGCATTATAGGTTGGCGATCCTATCATATCTGTTCTATTTTGGATATTATATGCCACCGTGTAAGCATACTTAGTTCTTTTATAGTTTTTAAAATTATATATAAAAAGACCTACTGTTGTTCCTATAGCTGCATATACAAAAGGTATTTTCCAATACTGATGATTATAAGCCTGTCCCCATCCTGGTAATATAAGGGAGTGCATAGTCGCTTTTCGCGGATTATATATGGTTGTAAAAGAAGTATTTTTTACAGTGCGAGAAGATGACGTGCTAGATGAATCAATACTCACAAAAACAGGATTTTTTTGAACAGTACCACTATCCTGCTGTGCGCTTACTTGTTTGCAGCATAAAAAGAACATTACACATCCAATATAATATATGATCTTTTGCATCAATTTTTTTAATCACATTGAATATTCATTAGACTCAAAATATTATTTAACTCCTCAATGGAATAATACTCTATAGTAATATCTCCATTTCCATTTTTAGCATGTTTTAATTTTACTTTAGTACCAAAGTAAGATGCTAAATTATCTTCTATTCGTTTATACGCAGCAGGAAGGGAATTTTGTGTGTTTTTTTGAACTGTATTCTTTTTTTTGCTTAGTGTACGTACCAAAGCCTCTGTTTGACGAACAGATAATTTTTTTTGTATAATTTCTTTAAAAATAAACAATTGTTGATCTACGGCCTCTATATTGATAAGCGCTCTTGCATGACCCATGCTTATCTCTCCATTACGAACAGCTATTTGTATATCTGGAGGGAGTTTCAGTAGCCGAATATAATTAGCAACTGTTGTACGCTCCTTACCCATTCTCTCTGCTACTTGTTCTTGATTAAAATGTAATTCATCCATTAATCGTTTATAACTTAATGCAATTTCTATAGCATTTAAATTTTCTCGCTGTACATTTTCTAACAACGCTAGTTCTAACAATGCTTGATCATTAGCTTTACGAATATAAACAGGTATATCCTTTAAATTCGCAATTTTGGAAGCCCTCCAGCGACGCTCTCCAGAAATAAGTTGATATGTACCATTGGATAAAATACTAACGGTAATGGGTTGTATAATTCCATGCAACTTAATAGAATCAGCCAATTCTTGCAAAGCTTTGATATCAAAATCTTTGCGGGGCTGTTTGGGATTGATTCGAATTTTATGAATGGGAATATGATTCACATCTACTAACACATCGCCCGTTGATTTTAATGTATTTGTTGTGGTTTGTAAATCAGTATCAATATTTTGAAGTAATGATCGAATACCTTTTCCTATAGCATCTTTTTTATGAGACGTTGTCATATTTACTTATGAGTTAAAATGCGTTTTTGTTGCTTTATTTTAGTGAGGTTATTTTTTTGCAAAATTTCTTTAGCAAGATTTAAATAATTGATAGCTCCTTTACTTTCTGCATCATATAAGATAGCTGGTTTACCAAAACTTGGAGCCTCACTTAGGCGAGTATTTCGATGAATGACCGTATTGAAAACCATTTCTTCAAAATGTCTCCTAACCTCATTTACTACTTGATTACATAGGCGTAAACGACCATCATACATCGTCATCAAAATGCCTTCTACCAACAACTGCGGATTTAATCTGTTTTGTACTATTTTAATTGTATTTAAAAGCTTTCCTAACCCCTCAAGAGCAAAAAATTCGCACTGTACAGGTACAACCACCGCATCTGCCGCAGTAAGCACATTCACTGTAATTAATCCTAAAGAGGGTAAGCAGTCCACCACAATAAAATCATATTTATCTCGAATAGGATCTAGTATATTTTTCAAAACCATTTCACGGTTGGGGTAATTAATCATTTCAATCTCTGCCCCTACCAAATCGATGTGTGATGGGATAATATCTAAATTGGGAATTGCCGATTTTAAAACAACATCTCCAACAGCAGCTTTGTTAATCATTACATCATACAAACTAATATTAATGTTATGTAAATCAAAACCAACACCGGTAGTACTATTTGCTTGAGGATCTGCATCAACTAATAAAGTCTTGTATTCCAACACAGCAAAGCTTGCGGCCAGGTTGATAGCTGTTGTTGTTTTACCTACCCCCCCTTTTTGATTTGTTACACCAATTATCCTTGCCATTGAATTTGATATTTAACTATATAACTAGCCTGCAAAATTAACTTAATCCTCTGGGATGAAGATACTTATTATTCCACATTAAAATGCATGGTATCCACATAACTATTCTATATTAGCAGGTTTTATAGATTATATTATGTATACCATTATTTCTGCCACCAATAGAAAAGGTAGTAAGTCTCTACATGTTGCCCATCAATATCAAAAAATCTTACAAGAAAGAGGTATTGAAGCCCAAATAGTATCGTTAGAAAAATTTGACCCTTTAAGCAATAAAGAGATAATTACTCAACTTGGGGAGGATATTTTATTACCCTCTTTAAAATTACTTTTCATTGTTCCTGAATATAATGGAAGCTTTCCGGGTGTGCTTAAAGTATTAATAGATTTACTACCTAGAGAAGTTTGGAAAAATAAAAAAGCAATGTTAACAGGTGTAGCGAGTGGCCGTGGTGGAAATTTACGCGGAATAGATCATTTAAACAGTGTGCTAAATTATTTAGGCATTACGGTACTTCCCAAAAATCTTTATTTATCACAGGTAGAAAATTTGATGAACGAACATATGCAAATTATAAATGCACTAACCCTACAAGACATGTATGATCAAGTAGATGCATTTATTCAATTTTAATACATTTGAAAAATCAGTATTGAGATGCATAATATAACAGACTTAAATATTACAAAAGAGATACTACCATTATTTGATTATACATATAATGATTTTGCAAAACAAGTTCTTATCCAATTACTAAACAATGTACCAAACAACTTAGAAGATGTGCTTTGTAGACAAAAAATCATCATAGGATGTAATAGCAATTGGGAAATTTTACATTCATTTTCTTATTCCAAAATAGATTTAAACGAAGTATATCAATATTTAAAAAAACTAGAAAGTGATAACACTATAGTTCAAGGCCATAAACTAAGAGTCAAGCTTTTTCTTTCAGAAAAAGAAAAATATAGAACACAGGCAAGATTAACACAACTCATACAACTATTTCATAGAATTAACTCGCTTTATTTATCTCGTATTAAACTTGATGCTTTCCCTTTAATTTTTCAAGAAAAGCTCAAAAATATGTATGACTTTCTGAATTCTTTTAATCTTATTAAATACAACCAAGTAATAGAAGAAAAAGGTCTAAAACTGAGCCATATAGTAGAACTAGTAGCACTTATCAATGATAAAATAAAAAATGATGAGATTGTATCTTTTTGGAAAGATTTTTTTCTTTTTGAAGCCTATATTTCGATTGCTACAGGTATACAAAAAAATCAATTTACTTTTCCAATATTTCAAGAAAATATATTTTCACTTACAGAATTTTACCATCCTCTTTTAAAAAACCCCATAACAAATAACTTAAGTTTTAATAATAACATTGTACTAATAACGGGCCCCAATATGTCAGGGAAATCCACACTTTTAAAAGCTATTAGCTTGTGTGTTTATCTTGGACATTTGGGCTTAGGCGTTCCTGCGGCAGAATGCAGAATTCCGTTCTTCAATATCATTTCGGTGGCCATAAACTTAAGTGATGATCTCAAAAATGGATATAGTCATTTTATGACTGAAATAATGAATCTTAAAAAAGTGGCCCTTCAAGCAAGAGTATCTCAAAAATGTTTTGCTGTATTTGACGAACTTTTTAGAGGCACCAATATAGATGATGCATTGGAATTAACAGAAAAAACTATTCACGGATTATCTAAATTTAAAGGCTCCTTTTTTATAATATCTACCCATTTATATCAACTGAGAGATACAGAAGAAATAAGTAAGAATAAAGTGAGTAGTTTTTATCTTGATTGTAGTATAAACAATAAGAGTCCTAATTTTTCTTATCATCTAAAAAATGGTTGGTCTAATTTAAAAATTGGTAAAATATTGTTTGAAAAAGAAGGTTTAGATGAGATACTGAAATAAATGTAAAAAATATCCTTCTACTAAGAATATTTGTTACATTTGAGGAACGGTAAGTATTTTTCACTTAAAATTCAATATTCAAATGAAAAAAACATTGGGATTCATTTTATTATTCAGCACATATACTACTTTGATAAGCTGCTCCAAGAAAGCTTCGCAAATGAATGAATGGAATAATCTAACAAATGCAACAAAGCAGACTATAAATGCAAGATCAATAATAGAAATAAAGCAGCGTTATGCTCTTTTGACAAATGAAGAGAAACAAATTTTATGGGATACCAAATGGAATGCAGTTTTAAAAAATGATGCAAATAAATTAACATCAGATCAATTAAAAATTGTAATAATGATCAAAACATTTGTAGATAGTGTGACTATTGAGCGCCTTTCTAAAAATCCAACTCCTGGTGAAGCATTTATAAAAGCAAATTTACCCTATTTTGAAAAACATTTCTCAAATGCTCAATTGTACTTATTAATTGAGTGCCCCTATTTTTGCGAAAATTTTTCTCTACTTAACTCTTCTAGTTACTTAGTTCTTATCGATTATGGTCCTGCCCCCCTTGATGGAGGTGGAGGAGGTTCATGCCAATGTTATTATTCTATTTACTGTTCCATTAATGGCAATGGAACTTGTATGGATGGTGGATGTACATCAACAACCAATTGTGGTTTAACGGGAACCTCAAATTGTACAGGAGTTTGTAGATAATTTCAGTAATTTATTAGAAAATCAAAAGATCAATTATAGTATAAAATGAATAAGCTGATTAATCTTTTATTTCTTTTAATAATTCTAATTTCATGTAATAATATTAAAAAACCAATTTTTGCATTTGTTAATGAAACTATACTATTAGATACTATTCAAGTAAAAGAAAAAAAAGATGTAGTTGTAAAAATCAAGAACCCAGGTAATGATACCCTTATTATATATGGTTTCGAATGTAGTTGTGAGTGTACAACTCCCCTACTTAGAGAGAACACCAAAATCAACCCTAATGATTCAATTACTGTAAGGCTAATTGTAACAGGATATGAAAATAACAAAGGAAAAAAGAGCAGTACATTATGTACATTCAAATCTAATACCGATAGCGTCTTCTCCAGGTTAACTATAAAATATTTCACCAAATAAATATCAACGTAAAATTAATCTTTTTTTCTCTTTATATCTACCCACAAAGCATCCATTTCTGCGAGGGACATATTTTCTAACCGTTTATTGTGCTGCTTTGCCAAATTTTCCATAGCTGTAAATCGCTGTATAAATTTTTGATTGATTTTTTCCAACGCCATTTCCGGATCTACTTTTAGAAATCGAGCGTAATTAATTAGACTAAATACTACATCACCCCACTCTTCTTCTATATGTGTTTGATCATTTTCGATAATAGCTTCTTGTAGTTCTTTTATTTCTTCTTCTACTTTAGTCCATACCTCTTTAGTATTGCTCCATTCAAACCCTACTTGTTTTACTTTTTCTTGAATACGAGTAGCTTTTACCATAGCGGGCAAAGCTTTTGGAACGCCGCCCAATATGGAAGTTTTACCTTCTTTTAATTTTAATTTTTCCCAATTGCGTTTTACTTCTTCTTCTGTATTGGCCTCAACATCACCATAAATATGAGGATGGCGATGGATTAATTTATCGCAAAGGGTTTGTATAACTTCATTAATCGTAAATTGTTTTTCCTCTTTTGCTATGCAAGCATAAAATACAATATGTAATAAAACATCACCTAATTCTTCTTTTATATGTTGCCAATTGTTTTGTGTGATGGCATCGACTAATTCATAGGTTTCTTCTATAGTTAAACTTCTTAATGTTTGTATGGTTTGTTTTTTATCCCAGGGACATTTTTCTCGAAGCTCATCCATTATTTGGATTAATGTATCGAAAGATTGAGAAATAGTTGGCATAAAATATAGTATAACTTTTAATAAAAATGTCATGCTTCGACTACGCTACCAATGACGTATTATGTAATCGATTAAACATCAACGAGTTGTAAATTTAATTCAAGCGCTTTCTTTTTTAAATAATATAGCTGTTTTTCTTTTTGTTTGTCTTGATACCACTGTAAACCTTTTTCTACATAAGCCAACCCTTTGGTAAATAATTTGTAATATAGTTCTGCTAATTTTCTGGCTGTTGCTTTTATGGCTATGGCTGGTCCACGTTTAGCTCTTAACTTTCTTGCAAAATCTCCAAGCGCTATTTTTTTACTTATCAGGATGGTCTGTGCCGCTTGTTTAAATATCTGACCTGCCCTGGTTATGGATTTTTTCTTGCTTCTCTTATTCATTTTACCGGATTGATTTTTGCCTGGGGATAATCCTAACCATGAAGTAAAATTTTTTTCGGATGGCCATTGGGTTAAATCCGTTCCTAACTCTGCGGTTAATCTTAAAAAACTATAATCGGTTATGCCGGGTAAGGAGGTAGCATTTACATTATTGAGTTTTAAAAGGTTCTCGTGTAAATCAGCTACTACGGGTTTATTGTGCCGTATCTGTTTTATGGGATGTTCTTTTATTTTTTCTTTATCATATTGTTTGCCTTGTGTCTGTTGTTGTAATAAAGCTTCTATCTTCTTATCACATTCTAAAATCTGATTTTGATAAAACATATAGCCCTCATAAGCCATTTGTAATTCAAATAAATATTCTTGCTTGTAGTTGCCTTTTAGCGCTTCTATTATTTTTTCGGATTTGCTTTTTAACAAGGATGCATGACAAAGGGATAGTAATTTATGTTCATCTCTTTCTCCTTTTAATATCGCTTCTATCATCGCCATACCACTGGCTCCGTGTACTTGCGATAATACTTCTGTGAGTCTTATATTCATTTGAATCATTGCTTTTTGCATGTGGTTAACATGCATAGATGCACTTTGTATTTTATCTTCTCTTAACCGTGTGTAGCATCGTAATTCTCTAATATAATCCTGGGGTACAAAACTTTTGCGTAATAATCCCATGGAAAATAATTCTCTTATCCATTGACAGTCTTGTACATCTGTCTTTCTTCCCGGCAAGTTTTTGCTATCTGCCGGATTAACTAAATAAACATCGAAGTCAGCTGTTTCTAAAATATCATACAGCGTTATCCAATATACACCCGTTGCTTCCATAGCAACATGGGTTATTTTGTTTTCCTGTAAATACTTTACTAATGCTTGATAACAGGAGGTAAAGGTTTCAAAACTTTTTACTGCTTTATCTTCAATGGCTACAAATACTTTTTGGCTGCCGATATCTATACCCGCAGCGTGTTCAATGATTTTTCTTATTTTTGGCATGTTTGCGTTTTTAATAAGCAATAGAAGTGAGCTTCAAAGCATTTAAATTAACATAGTTCTACCAAGCGGGATGTTTACAAACTTGTAAACTCACCAATTATTGTTTTCTATTTGCTTTGAAAACAAATCTCGCTAACAGGCACAAGGCACTATTGGATATTTCTGTTATACTGCTCGCTTCTTTTGCTTTGTTTAACACAAATATAAAACGTCATTTTTATTGTTTTTTTTTGGCTAAAAATTTTGCCTCAGCATGACAAGTATTTTACTTTAGCTCATTATTTAATCTGGTTTTTTCCCATCCAAAAAAGAATTCAGTGTGCTGATCTGTGTTTGATTGTTTTCATCTGTTTTAACCTGATAATTACTGTAAAAATTCTCCACACTATTAGTAGTATTATATAATTCTAAATTTTTTCGAATGTACGCTGGCACTGTTTCAAATTCATTGTTTGGATCGTTGCTATTAATATTGAATGATAAGTTTCGAAGTTTTTGAATGCGTTCAGCGGCTTTGCGTTTTTGTTCTTCTATCTCATCATTAATAATTATTTCTTCTGGTACTATTTGGATAGCTGTAGTGGTTTGATTGACTTCCACATCTTCTTTAATAACCATTGTCATCTCTATGGAAGGCATCTCTTCTTTAATAGGTTGTACTATTTTATCTTCATGCCTCTTCACTTCTTCATAAATTTGAACAGGACGTGTAAGGTAGCCTCCAGAAGTAATGGAAGCCTGATGATCTATCTCTTCTTCTATAATCATTTTTATTTGCTTCTGTTCATCTGTAGCATCCGTTACATGTTGTTTCTGTTCGGAAACGAAGGAAACTATTTTCGTTTCCAAAGTTTCTTCCTTATTTTTTTCAACAAAAGGTAGTGTAGATTGATTGTATAATTTTTTTTCTTCTCCTTCTATGCCCAAAGTCATTACTATTTTTTCCTCTTTTTTATCTTTAACTACTGTTTGGGTTGATTTTTTTGCAAAAGGGTCTTTATGTTGAAATCCGGTTGCAACAAGGGTTATACTAATTTTATCTTCTAAATTATTATCATACCCCATGCCCAATATTACATCGGTGTCTTCTCCTGCCTGATTTCGTAAATAACTTTGGATAATATCTACTTCATCCATGGTAAATTCATGTTCTCCTTCGGCAGAATTAATGTTAATTAATATCCAACGAGCGCCCCGAATATCATTGTCGTTTAGCAATGGAGAGTTTAAAGCTTCTTCAATAGCACGATGTGCACGGTTTTCGCCACTTATAGCAGCGCTACCTAAAATGGCTACTCCACCATTGCGCATTACGGTGCATACATCAGCAAAGTCTACATTAATTTGTCCTTGACTACTAATTACATCGGTAATACATTTTGCGGCTGTAGCTAATACATTATCTGCTTTAGAGAAAGCTTCTTTCATTTTGAGGTTGCCAAATTGCACTCGAAGTTTATCGTTACTAATAACTAATAAGGTATCTACATATTCTTTTAAGATATTGATTCCCGCTTCTGCTTGTGCTTGGCGCTTAGGGCCCTCAAAACCAAAGGGAGTGGTAACAATGCCTACTGTTAGAATACCTAAATCTCTACAAATTTTCGCCATAATAGGTGCGCCACCTGTACCTGTTCCACCACCCATACCAGCCGTAATGAAAGCCATTTTGGTATTGACTTCTAAAATTCTTCTAATTTCTTCTAATGATTCTTCGGTGGCTTGTTTACCAATTTCAGGATTGGCGCCAGCACCTAAACCTTGCGTTAAATGTGGCCCCAGTTGAATTTTATTAGGTACAGGGCTTTGCGCCAAAGCTTGTGCATCAGTGTTGCAAATAATGAAATCAACACCTTCAATATTATCGCTAAACATGAAGTTGACAGCATTGCTACCACCGCCACCTACACCAATTACTTTTATGATGGAGGATTGTTGTTTGGGTAAATCGAAATGAATCATAATGAGAGAATTTAATGGAGTTATTAGTAAAAGGAGAATTAGTAATTAAAATTATGAGTATTATTCATGCTAAGTATATTTACTATGTAAATAATTATTTGCGGCACTTAAGCTATATTTTTTGATGAGTTCATAATACCTTTTTTATATGCTTCTTCCCGTAACAGTTGTTGCCATTGATTAATAGTGGCTGTCCAAAAATATATTTTACCTATTTCAATATGCGATTTTCTTTTATATGTAAATAATGCCTCATTCATTTTTATATCATCTTATTGTTGGTTCGTGGGGACACGAACCAAGGCTTTGGGCTTTGCCCACGGCAGCCTGCCGTGTGCAGTGTCCTCACGAACCAAAGCCCAAAGCCTTGAAATTTACATATTACAATTTTACATCTTCCTCTTCTTTAAATAAATCCACAATACCATCTTTAAATTTACCCCAAAAATCTTTTACACCTTTTCTATTGCGTACACGATGTTGTATAGTTTGCTCTGAAGTTGCAGATACGGAAGTATCGTTTGCTACAGCTTGTTTTAGGCCTTCAGGAACGGTTAATGCAACATGATTTTTTTCAAACGCTTTTCTGTTGTGCTCATAATCGCTATATCCTTTTAAGATTAGGCCAATGCAAGTTGCATACACCGGTTTTGCTAGTTCTTCAATGTGCCCAGAAGCTAAGTGTTCATTCGGATAACCAATACGTGCATTAAGTCCGGTAACATATTCTGTTAATTGAATAAGGTGTTTTAGTTGTGCTCCGCCACCAGTAAGCACAATGCCTCCATTCAACATTTTATTATCTAGCCCTACTTGTTTTAAATGATAGCTTACAAAGTCTAAAATTTCACTCATACGAGCTTGTATGATATGAGATAAATTTTTTGCACTGATTTCTTTGGCTGGTAAACCACGTAAACCCGGTATAGTAATAAATGCATTCGCTTTTGCTTCATCGGATAAAGCACTACCAAATTGCACCTTCATTTGTTCTGCTTGTGTTTTTAAAACGCCTAAGCCGTTTTTAATATCGTTGGTAATATTTTCTCCACCAAATGGAATAACAGCAGTATGTTTTAGTATTCCTTCATAAAACACCGCTAAATCGGAGGTTCCACCACCAATATCTACAATAGCTATTCCCGCTTCTACATCCTCATCGCCCATTACAGCAGCGGCAGAAGCTAACGGTTGTAATACTAAATCTTTGGTATGTAATCCACTTTTTTCTACCGCACGATTAATATTGCGTATCGCATTTCTATCGCCTGTAATAATATGAAAATTAGCACCCACTTTTACACCACTATATCCAATCGGATTAGGAATGTTTTGAAAATTATCGACTGTAAATTCTTGTGGAATAACATCAATAATTTGATCTCCTGCAGGAATGTACGTTTTGTATTGATCGCTTATTAATTGATCTATTTCATCTTGTACAATTTCTTCTTCGGTATGTTGCCGAACAATATCGCCACGGGTTTGCAAGCTTTTAATATGATGACCTGCAATACCCACATATACTTCCTTTATTTCTAAATTTGGGTTGGATGCATAGCAATTTTGTAAAGCTTGCTGAATGGCTTTAATAGTTTGATCAATATTTAAAACCTGGCCATGTTGCACACCACTAGAGCTTGCTTTTCCAAAACCCAATATCTCTAGTTTTCCATATTCGTTTTTACGACCAGCAATAGCTGCTATTTTAGTAGTTCCAATATCGAGCCCTACAATAATGGGCATTTCGTTGTTATGCATATGTTGTTATTGTTTATATATAAGAAATTAATGTTTATTATTTGTGCTACAAATGTACTTTGGGTTTCTTGATTACTGGTTTATTATTTGTTGTTTTTTGTTTATTCATATTATTTTTTTTGTTTGCTATGGAGATTTTTTTAGTTATGCTGCCACTATCTAGTTTTATACTATCTGTTGGAGTTTGATCTATAATGGTTGCAATGTGTGCACTATCAGCCCCCTCTAGCTCTCCGCCTAAGGGATTAAAACCTACACTATCTGTTTGTTGAGTATTTTCCTTCATTAACTTTTGCATCCATAATTTAGCCTGAGCAGTATCAATACCAATAGTACCAGCACCTTTACGAGTTGCTATAATTTGCCTATCAAATCTAAGATCTAATATTGCGTATTTTTCTAAACCTACTTTAGCCCAAGCTTTTTCATAAAATGTTTTCAATCTTCTAAATTTATTTTTATAATTGATTGCATCACCAAATACAATTAAATGATTGCCTATGGTAGGTATCATTTCAAAATTGCGCTCTGATGTTATGTCAATTTGTTGTATTTGAGCCATCCAAAATGAGTCTGCGAGTATGCAAGTGCCTATATCTTTTATTTGATGTAAGAGCATGCTATCTTGTATTGTAAGTTTATTACCATTGAATGGGAAGTTGGTAAATACAGGTAATTGCATATGTATGTTTTGTACTAATGGTAACTGCGTACAGCTACTATCTATATAAAACGATTTTCCCCATATATCAAATACTCTGGCTATAGGTGTACGTTCTGCAACGTGTACGTGTAATACATTATTATTATCAAAGAACAAATTGGCTTTTTGAATCCATATATTGGCTAAGAGTATATTTTCTAATGCCCGCAAATCAATATGCTGTAAGGGTTTGTTTATAATAGTTGATGTGTTGTTCCCTACTAATAATTGCTCTATTTCCTTTTCGCTTAAAAAAATATGTCCATTTGTTTGTTCTATTTGTATAGTGATGGTTTTGCAAATGGATTGATCTTTTTTACGTATAGCTGCTACTAATGTAATAGTTACAGCTACTCCAAACAGGAGCCATAAAACGAATGCTATTTTTTTTATCCAATTACGCACTTATATATTAATTAATTTCTACCCAAATACCATTTTCTAATTTTTCTAATTTTCCCCATTCTGGGTTGCTTTCATTGAGACCTTTTATTCTAACTGGTTTAATCCAGTCATGTACACAGTTTTCACAAGGATCTTCAATTTCTTGCCAGTCTTGAACTTTTATACCATATTCTTCTTCACAAACTTTATAAAGAATTTCTAACG
>CAYVXB010000040.1:0-924 GCA_964454275.1 uncultured Chitinophagaceae bacterium
TCATTTGTTTTTCTCCTTATGGATTAGCTTTATGTATAAAATAATTCTTATAGCCAAAATATTCGGCTATAGCTGTTAATTTATCAATAATTGTTCCGTTCCAACCGTCTTCAAAAGTAAATCCGGCTAATACTAAAGCATTTGTTGTAGTATATGCACCCCCTTCAAAATCATCTCCGCGAGATGAACCTTGAGCTTCTGTATTATTATCGTGTATCCATACACATACGTTATAAGTCGCAGTTGTAATATATACTCTCAATATTAACGGAGTAGAAAACTTCTTTGTTTTCTCATCGAAAACTATAATTAAATATTCATATTGAAAATAGTTTTCTTTTCTATGGTTAATATTCAAATTATTCTTTGGATTAAATTCTAATACTTTCATACTCTATCTCTCATTTTATTAATAAATATATTCGGCTACTTTATGTGCTACATACCACGAGCAAATATAATTTGCGTGTACCCATTGCGCTACTTCTTTCTTGTTCCAACGGTTTAAATTACAATATCCACCATTAGAAGAAATACTATTTAATATTTCTTGTGTTTTCATCTTATACCTCTTGTTAATAATAAATAAAATACTTAATAAAACCCACCTAAGTGGGCTATGGTTAAATATTTATATTCTATCTCCAATTATCCATACTGACATAACTAATATAGCGGACGGTAACATTATAGAACCTGCGATAATAGTATTTTCAGGAGTAACGGTAGTAACATTTAGTATTTTCATAGCAATAAACATACTTACCATTATTACAAAATTAATACTAACTTGTATTTTTGCTTTAGTTTTCTCTTTGATTTTCATAGCTTATTCCTCTTCGCCGATATACATTTCACCATCGGCATAATAATAATGCTTTTTTGCCTCTTCTATATATTCGGGCAACTTCTCTTTTTTATAGC
>CAYVXB010000040.1:934-2190 GCA_964454275.1 uncultured Chitinophagaceae bacterium
CTCTTGGTAGAAATATATGAAAAATTGGCCTCTAGACGGCGTATTGATTGCCTAGTTTGCTATTTTATTTATAGCTTTCAACGTACCAATCAATTGCTTCGTATAAAGCTCGCTGTTTGTCAACATTTTTTAATTCGTCGTATTCATAGATATTGACTTCTTTTAATATAGTTTTCATTTTAGCACCTTGTTTTAATAAATAAATAACACTTTGAGCCGTGCCAACCTCGCAGTTGAGTATTTACACTTGTAACACGGCTGTATTTAACCCTTATGTTAATCTTACGGGCATAATTAAGATAGTAACGCTATCATATTGAAACAATATAGGCTTATCGCTTGCATTCATAAGCATTTTAATATTATCAACGTGCATAGTTTTGATTAGTTCACCTAAATATTTGAAATTAACTGCATAATCATCTTTAACATTATGCAAGCAAAACAGTTTTCCAACCGAAACATCGTTTCCTTTTTCGTCTTTAACGTAAACATCAAAATTAGGTTTTAATGTGCCTTTATCGGTTTTTAATACTTTGAATATTATTTGAGAACAAGTTGAATAACTGCCGTTGTTATTAATTTTATCAATCATTGCCGCCTTTTTGACTAATTCACTAAACATTTTAACGTTAATTAATGATTTAGAATCATAAGTTTTAGGCATTACACTTTGATACGGCGGAAACTTATCATTAATCGGATTGAAATAAATAGTAGTATCAATATTTGATAAACAAATTTTCCTACTGCTGTTAATTACCACCGTTTCACCTTTTTCTTTTTCTGGAGTTAAACAAGACCAACTAACTTGATAATCTGCAATTTCAATCATAGGCAAAAATGTTAATGGGATGATTATTTCAGGAGTTTCCTCTTTTGTCTTTATTGTAGTAATATTTCTTATTAACCGATAAGTGTCAGTTGAAGCAATTTCAAGCCTGCCAGATTGATTAGATAAGCATACACCAGTCATCTGCAACCTAAAATCATTCTTTGAGACACATACACTTGCGTCTTTTTTGATAAATTCGATATAATTTGCAGTAATACTGTATAATTTTTCATACTTATTCTCATTCCAATTAACGTGATTAAGTAGTAAATTATCAATAATATCCTCGTCAGGAATATTTAAAGTAAACTTGTTTTCATTGCAAGCAATAGTAATAACCTCGTTTTTAACTGTTATGTCCGTTGTACATTTCTTAGGAAACATCTTTAATATATCTTTGAGTGCAATAACATCTATATAA
>CAYVXB010000040.1:2200-4531 GCA_964454275.1 uncultured Chitinophagaceae bacterium
ATATAAAGATTTATTGCTTTACCTGTAAACGGTATTTTCTTAGTAATACATATATCGTGATTAGATATAGTGAAAGACGCTGTTCTGCCTTTACATTCAATTTTGCAGAATTGTTGGTCTGTTAAACAGCTTTTTGTTAATGGTATTGCAATTTTAGATAATATATCAATTGCATTGCTTAATTCATTTGTTTTGAAATTCATTTCTTTAACCTTATAATTTTGAATAAATAATACTTATTTAGAGACAGTTTTTAAACTGTCCCTACTATAAATATTAATGTCTCAAATTAATTGCTAAATCGAAATAATCTTTAATAAGATAATTTACTTTTTCATTATATTGCGTAATATCGTCTTCTAAACGTTTTTTAGTTTGTATATACTCATCAATTTGTGTTAATTGCTCTTCAGCTTGTGCATAATATTCTAATTGTCTTTTAATCTGTCTTTCCATAGCTTCAATAATTAATTTACTGTTAATAATGCCACCTTTAACACAGTCTTTATCGTAAGACGTCAAATAATCAATTTGGTTTATACTTATATACTCCCAGCAATCAGATTTAACACTTTTAATACTTCTCTCGCTTATCCATTTATAAATATTTAAAGAATAAGTTTCGTTTCTTACACAAATAGAATTATCTATTAATTGCAATGCAGTTTGTAATCTTTTGTTTAATACTTTACCGTCAAATTTTATTATGACTTCTTTTATTTGTGGTAATAATTCAATACCTTTCCGATATTCTTTTATTTCTTGCAATACTAAATTTATTGCATCTGTTTTGTTTAAATAACGCATTTTTTCTACTCTCTTATAATAATTTAACAATAATACTTTGAAACCGTGCAAACCTCGCAGTTTGTAACTTACACACGTAACACGGTTTTTAACAAACGTTATAAATGATAACGCATTTATATATGTCTTGACGCTTAAAAACGTCCCTACGGTCTTTTATGAAGCCAAAACAAGCAACCAAAACAGTTCAGCAGTTGCAAGTGTTAATAATACACTCCAAAAGAGAAATTTTGATACTTTGTTTAGTTTTCTTTGAATAATTACATTTTCCATAGTTTTATTTATTCCCATATTTATTATTAATTTTCTTTTTTAATTATATATGAATTACCGTATGCTAACGGTAATTTATACTGTTTTTGTTTTGCATCTGTAGAATAATTACAACCGTTTGAATAGATAATTACATTTACACCGCTAAACGTCGGATAACCATCAATTTTTACTATTTTATATTTTAATATAGTAATTTTATCCAATAATTCTTTTAATTCTTTAATAGTATTAGGTTGATATTCATTTATAATACTATCAATTTTTACGATATTATCGTAATTATAACTTATAATTACGCCGTTAATGTTAATGTCGTATTCGGATAAAGGTATTTTCATTAATTTAATTCCTTAGCAAATTGTTGTTTAATGTAACGGTTGACTTTATCGGAGATATTGCATTCTAATATGTAATTTATAACCGCTTTCCTATCTTGAAATTGATTTATAAAATCAATTACATCAAAATAAGCTGAACGGCTTAATGCCGTCGCATAATGATAATAAAGATTATCATTCATTAATTGTTTTGTTGGAACTTGTAACATAGTTTTTATACCTTATAATTTTGAATAAATTGTTTATATTTTTGCACGTGGAAAAAGGAATGACCTTTTTTAAATTGCACAAGCAAACCACGATAATATACTATACATTATAAATGCAATCATCAAAATAATGCTTAACATATTCTTTGAATAACCGTTTAATATCTTTTATTGAATAACCGTAATACACTTGTTTAATATATTGGTTATTAACAATTGTACTTGCAATAATACTTCCGTTATTCCTATTTTTTTCTAATATAATACTCATTTTACACTCCGTATTTTACTAATAATTTAATACAATAATCTGCAAAAGCAAATTTAACGTCTTTTAAGCTCATATTTGAGTATGTATTTTTAATCAAAATAGAATCTATTCGATAGGTACAGATATATTTTGAACTGTCTTTAATTAGAATTATACTCATTTCAATAGCTCCGTTTGTTCTAATAATACGGTAAATTCTTTATTGTCTATTCTAATATCTTTATTAGAATTAACATAATTTAAATGTTTTCCTGTTGTATTACTCCACACATTTTTAGAAATTGTTAATTTTCCATTAACTGCAAAAGCTATTATAGTAGAATAAGAATAATACACTATTGCACAACCTAAGCCGATAACTGTTAAATTAGGCATAGGGTTTCCGATTGAAATTTGATTTAATTTCATTTTAGCCCCTTGTTTTAATACA
>CAYVXB010000040.1:4541-16868 GCA_964454275.1 uncultured Chitinophagaceae bacterium
CTAACTTTTTCATTTTTCTTGTTTTTAATTAATAAATAATACTTAAAAAGCTATTTTATTAAATAGCTTGTAAAATATTAATAAATTTCTAAACTATCAGCTATTTTATTTGTACCAATTAAAGTGCTATTACTTGCATAACGTTTAAATTCTCCATTTTCGTATATCCAATAAGCAATTAACATACCTTGTATTTTAGAAAATGCTTTTGTCACATATACATTTAATAAATATGTTGGTATTACTTTAAAATCTTCTAATTTTAAGCATAAGAATTTTAAAGTATTATTATTAAAATACTTTCCATTAGATTTATTTTTAATATCGTAAATTGTTGGAGTTTTCATAATTCTATAATCCTATAATAATAAATAATTTTAAATAACAAAATACAAGCTATAAATAGACTATATTTAACTATTAATGATTATTTGATTATATATACAAAAGAATGTAAAAACACGTTTAAAGGCATTTAAAAGACTAAATAAATACTTGTTACTCACAGTTTCAATCGTATTAACTAAAATACTCTGTACCGATAATATACTACTAATTGTAGATTATATCTTATTCACAAAAGTAAAATTTAAAAGAACTGTTATAAAATCAAATTCAATAATCAATTATTGCATCAATTTTATAATTCAAAATTAAGCATAAAATATGATATAAACAAATAAAATATACGATAAAATGCTAAAATATACAATAAAATGTAAAAATAATAGGAAATAAACAATCCAATTAACAAAAGTGTGTAAAAATATACACAGTATTACAAGTAACAAACAAGCTAAATATAGCAAGCCACTATAAATCAATATGCTAACAATAAAGCGTATAAATAGCACTTAGCTAAGTAATATATATATAAGCGGATAATATGGGTGTACAGAAAATACACAAAGTACGCCAGCAAATTACAGGCAAGCCCGATCAACTAAGGTTTTAGTAGCAACTAAAGATTTAGTAGCAACTAAAAGTTTAGTAGATGTGTGCATGTGTATGCAATGTCAATTAGTTAGCATAATTGTTTCGGTTACATATAACAAACGTAACAAGTCATTAGCAATATAATAATAGATTAATAGCGTATAAATTGCAATGTCTAATGATAGCAAAACATAATGTAAGTATATGAATTTTATAATGATAAGCAAATAATGCCTTTATATATCAATATATGAGTATATATATTGTTTAGCACCTACACAAAAACATTTAATGCAATATATAGATATTTTTATAACGGGGTATAGGACGGCAATTGTGATGGCGGAAGGGGAGGGGTACCCACGCGGAGAGAATCCCCTCGCACACATCCTAATCATAGTAACATCTTGATATGTAACGAGTTAAGTAATATCGCTACTTATTACTTGTCTCATTTCTCTCTAGGCAAAACACTTTGTTTTGTATATTTGTGTGTATATTGAGTGATACTAATGCGTTTTGTTTTTAGGATATTGTTATTTTGTATATAGTTATAGTTTTGCTTCATTATCAAAGTCTTATTTCCTCCTAGGCTGGAGACAGCTTTTCTACATAATATTCGAGGCATCACATGCTGAGAATATTATAATCTTTGTCTTCTCTTTCTTCAACTTATAACTTATAACTACTAACTATATTTGTTTTGTTTACGTTATTTTATATATATTAAGCACAATATTTGGTTATATTGATAAATTTTTGTATATTTGAATTAGTCACAGTGACAATTTTTTAATTTTGATTTGAGGTATAGAGATGGTAGTTAATTGGATGCACGTATTAGGAATAGTATTTTGGAATATGGTAGGCATTGGTATTGGCTGTAGCCTATGGTTTGGAGCGAAATACATAATCAAAGAATGGAGAATATTTATGAGGGAAGAACGCAAGGAACGTAATGCGAGGATGCGTGAGGAGGAGCCATGTTAAAAGAGATTAAAGAATCACCGACTTCCGAACTAATTGGGTTTTGGATAGCACTTATTATGTTTGGCACAGGAATCATATTAACAATTATTAATTTATAGAGAGAGGTATTAGATGAGTGAAATAATTACGGGTAGTGTACCGGAAGGTATGGAGGTGTTTCACGGAGGATGTTTAGGTTGTGAGAGCCATATGCTATATGGTAAAGGACGATGTGTTGGATGTATGTATTTTGATGTTGCAGGACGTGGCTGGGGTAATTATCCTAATCTAAGCACGGCTGAAGCGGCAAGAGAGGCGCGCACAGATGCGATGCGGCAAGAGTTTCGTGCGTTGGCTGGGAACCCGAGAGATAAGATAACGCCGTGGTACAAGAAGTTTATAGAATTTATTAAAAGGAACGCATAATGAGTGATATACAGGTAAGCATAATAGTAGGCATGTTAGCAGGTATATGGACGGTGCTGTTAATGGGTTTTGATAAAGTAGTGAAAGCAATCAAGGAATTAAAGCGATGATTAAGGTAAAGATTATATCGGAGCGTATAGAATACGTAGGCAATGGTAGGCGGATATATGGCTTAGAAGAAGAAATGGAAAAGTTCTTCTCGGAGAACAAATGCAACATTATTGATATACAGTACTTTGGTACTCCATTTGTAGTAAAATTTAACAACAGTTGCTCGCAGGATACGAAAATTGATGCCTATGCTATAGTAACTTATTCAGAAATAAATTAAATCAAGGATTAATTATGACAATTGATTTATTTGAGATGCAGGTGCTCGTAGAGGCGTGTTGGAACCATAAGACTGGTGTTAGGACAGGTGTTTTACAGAAGTGTATAGATGAATGGTACAAAGAACTACGAGTAGGTGAGCGTGTACGCTGTTATAACTTCTGGAAGCGTACCCAGGATGAACCTAATGATGAATATACTGGTAAGGTGATGGCACGGTTTAACCCTGATAATCAGTATATAGTAAGTATTAATGGTGCTGATGCACCATGTTACAAACACAATGATAGATATTACCGTGATAGCATGCACTGGCTACCAGAAGATTTAATAACTAAAATAGAGAGAATGTAATGACAAGAGAAGAAGAATTATTAAAACATATCCAAGCACAGACAGATATAGTTGACATGGATACAAGGAAAATAAATGACTATCAGCAAAGAATAGCGTTTTACAAATAACAGGATAAAATATGAAAGATAAAATTATTGCAAAATTGCAAAAAGAAATTGAATTAGTGCAAATTGCTCATTTGAATTACGAAGATATTATTTACGGTTTAGGAAAAGCAATTAAAATCGTAGAAGAAGCAACCGAATGGATAAAATCCAGCGAAAGACTTCCTGAAGTAGATACGCCTTGTTTGGTAATGTATCAAGGTTACATACAAGCACTTTGCTTTAATTCTCATTATCAAGTTTGGGACGATGCTGATGGTGATGATTACAGGTGTGATTTAGACGCTGTTTCTCATTGGATGCCGTTTCCAAATAAACCGGAGGATTTATAATGGAATTATGCAAAGGGCTGAATGATTCAGCAAAACAGATTTATGAAAACAACAAAGCTCAGGGCTTTTGGGACGGAGAAAGAAACGTCGGCGAAATATTAATGTTGATAGTTTCGGAACTTGGAGAGGCGATGGAAGCACATAGGAAAGGGAAGTTTTGCGAAGTTGTGGATTTAGATTATTTTTTAGATACGGAGGAATTAACAGGTGAATTAACAGGTGAATCAAAAATGAATTTTTTCAAAAATAATATTAAAGATTCTTTTGAAGATGAAATTTCCGACGCTGTAATCCGGATATTGGATTTTTGCGGTGGGAATGGTATAGATATAGAAGGGCACATCAACGCTAAAGTTGAGTTTAATAAAAGCCGTCCTAAGATGCACGGAAAATTATATTAAGGGAAAAAAACAATGACAAATGATGAATTTAACAAGAATGTAGAAGAACGTTGTAACAAAATCAAAGCAACGTTAGCAAAAAAGAGTGAAATATATTCAAGCGAAAAGGATAGATTGCATAGTCTAATCGCTGGAGCGAAGTTAAATGGTATTACTCCACAGGAATATTGTGTGATATTGCAGACTAAACACGAAATAGTACTACAGGACATGATAGAAGATGAGAAAAAAGGCAAATCTCCTACAGTGGAACTATTGGATGAGATAATAGGCGATATGATAAACTATCTAATATTGATAGAGAACCTGTTTTTAGCAAGAATACAATTAGAAAAGGATATATTTTAAATGAAAGATTTATTTGAAGTATTGGGCGTAGCAACAAAACCAAAAACAGGCAATAAGTATGGAACGGCTAGTTATAACAATGACATTACCAATGTATTTGGCAAGGGATTTGACTGTAAAGAAGTAAAAACTGAAGAACCATCGGGATTGACTATCGAGAGAGAAGATGGTAATGCACATTTTAGCGATATGAACCATAGAGGCTTTATAAAAGTTACTTTCGAGAAGGACTTTTGTGAAACACGTGCCTTCAGGTTTAATAAAAAAGAGATTAGAGTTATAGCAAATTATTTAAACAGTGTATTAGAGGATGAAGATGGAAACATTTAAAGAAAATACCTATTATCCTGTAGATACAAAATTGATTTATAAGGATAAAATTGTAGAAGTGCAAAAAAGAGACCCTTCACAAGCCTGCAACGATTGTATGTTTGTTGGCGATACAGGATGCTCAACGGTCGTATGTTATAAACACGCAATGATAACAGAATCTGCTGTCAAGTATGTCGTTATCGGCGATGCTCCAAAAAAAGCGTTTACTCGTGCAATAGGCGAGAAGTTTGAATATGATGGCAAGTGGTATGTAGTAAAAAAAGCAATAGAATGTTGTAAGGGATGTGCGTTTCGTGATATAGACTGTTTCAACCCAAAATTAAATAGAGGTGGGTGCTCTAAAGGTGGACTCAAAATATTTGTCGAAATACCAGCATCCATAAAACACGATAAACCAGGCGTAGAATATAATACTATAATGTCATATATAGACGACATTGAAATTCTGGAGAATATAGCAAACAGAAATAATGCCTTTGTTACTGTAGAACCAGTAGCAAAGAAAGATATACCCTCGCGCATAATAGAAGCGATAGACGCATATTATATGAATGGTGGAAATCGTTCGTTAAAAACTCCGATATTGTTAATAAGTTATGAATCATATAGGGAGTTGCAGACATATTATAATAATTTATATGGAACGCCAATAGAAAAAATAACGATGTTCGAGAACTGTAATGTTCGTCGTTCCCCTGATGTTAAAGATATAGAGGTTGTGTAATATGGCAAATGTTATAGCAGAACAAGCAGTAAAAATACTCAAAGAATATGCAGTAGAAGGGTTAATATTACAACGCAGCACGTCTGATTTATCTCCACTTGAAGAATGGTTATTAATCAGATTGATAAAACACGGATATATACCTAAAGACATAGATTATCCAATAGAGCCGGATGGAACAGAAATAACCGAGGAGCCGTTTTAATGCCATTTAATTATCCCTGGACATGCGAAGCAATAGATAGTAATATAACTATCATATTAGACAAAATACGTGACCATTTGATTGACGAATATAAAAAGAATTATCAATTAGAAGTGTATGAACTAACACCTGATATGCAAAGCGAAATAGAAATAGAAGCACAGGTGATATACTGTAATATAAAAGAACATATTGAAGCTATACGGCTAACTAACTCCGGCATACGTACTGCCGCTGAAGACCAAGTACAAAGGTTAGAAGACGCAATAGATGATTTAAAAGACGATTTACTAAAAGCAGAGAAAGAATATGGGATTCTTCAACGGGATTATGATGAACAGATAGATGACCTGAATAATACTATCGAAGAATTAGAATTTGTAATAAAAAGAGATGGATATAGAAAAGATGGAAGAGCAGAATAATATGGTAGTGCCTTTTAGTAATGGCACTGATGCGAGTTATTGGCACGAAGACAACTGCGAGCAGTGCGAAAAGTACGAAATGGAAAGCGAAACCGAAGAAGAAGCCGGATGTAAACTAGCTTATAATATAGACCTTGGTTTTATAGCTGGAGAGATACCTATGTGGGTAGCAGAACGGATAGGATGTGTAGTATGCGAAAGCAATCCGAAATATGTAAGATTAACTAGATGTAAAGAGAATATATAATGGCAAAGAAAAATAGATACCAAGCAAAACCAATAAACAGCAGTGGCTGCTGGAAAATAGTGGATACGGCAGTTATGACAAAGAATACGGCTAATGGCGATGAACCGACAGCATACGAAGTGGCACGTAGTAGTCACGCAGAAGATGCTAAAGAAATAGCAACCGCTCTAAATTATTATAATAATAGGGATAAAGACTAATGACACGCTTAGAAAAACTAATATCTGTAATGACAGATGAAGAAAAAAATGAATTTATAAAAGACCATGTACCGGCAATATATTGTATAAATTTAAATTGTTTTGATAATTGGAATGGACTAACTGTAGAATGCGATACAATGCACCTTGAATGTATTGATTGCTGGAATAAACCATTTTTAGGAGAGGATTAATGTTCGGTAGAAAGCAAAAAGAGATAGAGCGGCTAGCTCATGAGCTACGTATGAAGACGATGGATATAATGCAACTAGAAATAGACAAGGCATATTATAAAGCAGACCGCGAGAGATATAAATTAGAGAATATTGAACTCAAAAAGCAGCTCGAAGACATGACTATGCAAGCTATGGCATATCACGAGAGATATAAAGAATTAAAACACTTTCCTTCAGGAGATGAATAATGTTTAAAGAAGTAGAAATTATATATACTGTGATTTGCGACGAATGCGGATTAGATTGCTGCGATGATACACCATATATAGGATGGAAGAAAAAAGAAGATGTTTTAGAAGCTGCAAAAGAAGAATGTTGGCTAGAAATAAACGGCAGACACGTATGCCCTACGTGCTGGCATAAAGTATATGAAGAACAATTTGAGGATGAAGACTAATGAAATTAGACAAAATCAAGTCGATGGAATATGATAAAAACCGGAAAAAAATATTCGGAATAAAATCCGCTATTGTATGGGCGCATTCTAATAAAACCAATGTTTTGTATCCGGTATTATATATATCAAAACCAAAAGCAATTAGCCAAGAATATTACGAATACTTATTAGACCGGTTAGAAATAACTATATATAAGGAACCGCGGAAATGAAAAACACTTCACACCTTGAGCCTATAGATTTGCGTATAACGCATTTTATAGTTGATGATAACAAATACTACGCCTTTTATCAGAATAACGTCTTAGAGAGTATTTGTGTGCATACCTGTGACGGTTCCTACGTTGCTTTGAAAGACGATGTGTCAAAGAAATTAGAAGATATATTAAATACATTAGAGGAAGAATAAATATGGTAAACGATTTATGTAGAGGCTGGGTAGCCGGAGTAAAGCGCAAGTTAGTTCAATACGAATGGGCAGGCAAAATACATACGCTTGCAGAAAATGGCAAAAACCTAATTACAGCAGAATTAGAAAACAATGGCGATGACGTATGCTTTATGTTTGGCTACAGAGAGGTAGGGCATACAACGTATGTGCGCCTTGATATGCCAATCAGTATTATTAAAAATATGGTACGACTAATGGGCGGAGAAGAATGAATATATACATAAAAAGTGCAACGAGAAATACAAAACAAACGATAAGCAAAAAGAAAGCCCCAATTAAGGGGCTTATTTATTATCTATAAAAACCGGTTAATGACCGTTAGATTATAAATTTATATGCCTTGTAAATACCGTCCTGTAGCGTATAGAAAATATACGTCCCGTGTGACATACCTTGCTTAATCATAATATCAATAATGCCAGCTCTATTTAATCCCGCTTCTACAAAAGCTCCTTTGATGTCAAAGCACCACCAGGTCAATTCATTGTTACGTTTCTCCAATGGGATAATAATATAAATATGACCATCGTCCATAAGTTTAGCATACACAGTTTCACAAGTGCTAAACAACGCTTCGTCTTTGACAGCATTAACACAACCTTCAGTATAAATCAATTGCAATTCTAAGCTATCTGCTTTTAAAACAAGTATATAATCCTCTAAACTAACAATGTATGCTTCTAAGGAATCTATAACAAAAGATTGTTTAGTAGCTAAACTATTTAAACTATCATTTAACTTTGTCAACCGGAGTATCTCCGCGTCTGCCCAGACTATCGTTTTATTAGCCTTCTCAAGCTCTCTATTCAATTTTTCAATACTATCTCGTAATATTACTGCCTGAGCTTTAACAATTGAACATGGGTCGCCTACGGTGAATGTGATTGTTTTTGTAATGCTAAAATTGTCATCCTGAGCAAGCCCAACGATAGTATATTCACCATTCTTCGTAAATCCAATATCTATGCCATCTGTTTCGTATTCCCCAACATCTATAACATTGTCATCAAAATATGTTGTGAGTTCTATCTTTTTAAAGTTGTATGACTTTTCCCAATGAATAGATACCTGGTCGCCAATATCTTTTTGTCCGCCGCGTGTCTTGATATTAAAAAACGTAGAACGCTCTTTGTATGGTATTGGTTGTGATGTACAAACTATATACACGGGATTATCATAATACAATTGCCATATAGTCTCAGTTTTAATCATGCCGTTACTAATAGATATATTCTTGATAGATTGACCAGGATTGAAAGTGCAGACCCACCATATCATCCAGGAATCACCACCATTAGTAGAAAAACGCAATGTCAGTTCTTCCGGCACTTCGTTAGGATTGACTTTCACTGCAAAGTCATACGACCCGCCGTTGTATATAGTATCCGGTTGTTGTATAAATTCAATATCCGTAGAATACTTAAACTCTGCTGTGTATGAGTATGGAGTGATGTTCCACACACCGTTCGGATTTGTAAATATGCCTATGCGTACTAAGCCAACCTGCATGATAGTAAGTTTTGCCGATGCTGTGTCTGGACATGTCCAGATAAGTGTATCTGAGAAGCGTGTCCAATTCATGCCGTTGTCACGAGAGTATGCAAAGTAGTATTGCAGGCTCTCTGTTGGCACTTCGTCTGTGTATTGTATCGTGTATGTTCTACCAAAGAACATTTCTTGTTGCGTATTTATAAAGCCATCCGCCTTGCTTATTGTTGTAATAGCTAATATTGCTAATACAATTAGAATAATTCGTTTCATTCTATCTCCTATAATATAAAAAAGGGACAATCGTCCCTACTAAAATTTGAAATTATTTCTATTTTTTATTTTCCTAATATCTTTAATCGCTTTGTGTGTAAAGTATGCTAATAATCCTGACAGACAAAGCGCAAGTACAATCGCTATAATGATATTACCCATCATTTTTTCTCCTTAAGTAATTTAATATCATCTTTAATATTCATTATTTGAAATTGAAGTATTATAATCACTATTGATATAACAAGAATATAGCCTAATATCGTATAAATCATATTACTCTCCTTTGCGTTTAAATATCACAATCTCTTTTTCTTCCGATATTTCAACATCGTATTCTACGCGCACCAAGTAAGTGTCGTGCGACCAGCAATAAAGTATTCTACTATCCGCTTCAACTCCATCAGTAATATAATTATTCATGCCAGTATCAGAATGCTGAAAATCTTCACCGTATAACTCTAATATTGGTGCGCCTGTAGCTTTGTTGCATAGTAAGTATTTATTCATCTATATATCTCCAAACTTCAACTATATTAAATTTCACATACTTGCTTTGTAACGCCGCAACATAACCCATCGCTTCACTTAATATTTGAAATTCATGTCCAGGTTCCCAGCAAAACGTCAATGTGTCTCGTTTCTCACCTTTAGAAAGGAAAGGTTTTTTAACCAAAACTACTTTATACCATTTTTGGAATTTCTTCCCCATCATTCACTCCTTTAAGTATTTCCTGTTCGACATCTAATATCGGTGTGGTAAGTTTGTGTCGTTTACCGCTATGAAAATCTTCTATAACGGCATCCCAGACAGCCTTGCGCAGGTGACTTTGGTATATACCCACCATGTTCGCAAATAATGTCATATTAGTGCCGTTAATAGTAAAATTAACTAAATCAAATACTAACACCTCGCCGCTTAAGCGTAATGTTACAAAAGGATATAGTTTAATTACTTCAACTACATAATCCCCAAACACTTTTTGTAACTTACGATAGCAACCTTTTTCAACGTGCAATAGTGTCTTGCGCCCGAATAACAATTCAAAATTCTCTTTAGTCATTAAATACCTCATCTAATTTTTCAGCTGTATTGCGTAATCTATCTGCACACGATTCTAGACAATCTTTTGCATTTTCTGTAGTGCCGTTACCAAGAAGACCTTCGCAAATCCCTAAAGTATATCCTATAGTTTGACATATATCAATCCATAATTTCATATCTACTTCTATCTTTACCATAACTAATCCATATAATCATCAATATCATATTCATCTACTTCAACAGGTTGATTGTTTACCCAACCTATCTTGCCTTTTAGCCCACTACATCCAATACAATCTGTGCAGTTTTCACAGTTATTGCAATCTATACACCCGACACATCCAACGATATTTGTACAGTATTCACAATCAATGTTGCTTGCACCGCCTGTACGCGATTGTCTTTTGTCTATTTTAACAGCAGTTTCAAACATATTCCTACTCTCAATAAATTTTAAAATAACAGGGATTGCGGTAGCAAAGCAACCCCTGCGTGATAGCATTAACCTGGGGGAGAGGATAAATGCCTAATTAAAACGGACAGGGAATCTCATCGTCATCATTTAAATTATAAAAATAATATTCGTAGTTTCCATATTGCTCTATGTTGTCTTTAGTGAATTCTATTCGAGGAAATATTAATTTAGCTAAAGAAGCAAATTCCCTATCCGTCAATCTATTTTTACCGTGGTATAATTTTAAAGTGTGCATATAGTCTGTGATATTATCAGGTGGTTGACTATTTAACAATCGTATCAATAGATTACCAAAACCATAAGTCATCTTATTAAGGTTCTTGCATAACCTTTTTATGTCTATTGATACAGTATCTTTAAGATGCTGATATATTAATCCTGCGTCGTCAAATTCTTCTCTGATTGTTTTGGTTGGCATAATTTTTCCGCTATTTTACGACCTTCAATAATATCATTATTTTCTTTTAGCACTTTGTCAACACCAAGGAAACGATACAACTGATTTTTTATTTCTAAAAATTCTTCCATTTCCTTGCTTCTGACATCTTCAATCTGCAAAGCCTCCATAGCAATCACAACAAAAGGCAAGTTTAATGCTTCACATATCTTTTCGTATAATAAGACATTGCCATTGTGTTTGCCGGTCTCTACAGAGCTTAGATGACACTGATTTTTGCCCATCCGTCGAGACAATTCACCCTGTGTCACT
Organism: uncultured Chitinophagaceae bacterium; assembly: GCA_964454275.1. Taxonomy (GTDB): domain Bacteria; phylum Bacteroidota; class Bacteroidia; order Chitinophagales; family Chitinophagaceae; genus CAYVXB01. The sequence goes on from CAYVXB010000040.1 coordinate 15,953, forward strand.
TGTAGTAATTTTCTTGTGGGTTTTATCCCTTTGTATATTTTACTCGTCATTTAATATTAACTCAATGTTTCTTTCACGTAACATATCAACTTTTTTACCATCTTCGTATAAACCTGATTCTATTACAGAATATTTTTCAAAATGTATCCTGTCTCCAGGTTTAACATATTTACACTTATTGCCTACACGTATTACTGTTGCTGTTAGTGGCGGTTCTTCTATTTCATTCTCAGGAATAATTATCAAACCACTCGGTGTTATCACCTCCGCAGAATCTAAGTGTATAAATACCCAGTCATTCATGGGCTGAAATTTCTTTTCTTCTTTATTCATAATATTTTATCACTATTGCATATTCTGGAATATCCATTTTGTTTTTATCGGCAACTGCTTCTGCCGCAGAATCATAATCGTTTTTAATCAAATCCCAACAAGTAGTCTTGTGTGTACCAAAACCATCCCAATTAGCCGCATCGTAGAAATTCTGTACTATCATAAATTTTTCTTTCATAATTAAATCTCCATATCTCTAATATCAATAGTTTTATTGGCTTTATCGTTGGCGCGCCTTTTTATGTCTAATATAGCCAAATCGTGAGGGATACCTGTTTTGGGCAAATTCTTAACCCATTCTCTTTGTTCTATTGGCACATTAGGGTCATCCACAAATGGGATATATGTATCTTTTGTCTCAACTATTTTAGCTGCTATTTCGGCTCTTTGTCTATCACCCTCGGCAACCTCTTGTTCTTTAAACGTTGGTCTGCCCATAATTCCTTGATATTCTAAATCGGTACCAAATAAACATGCATCTATCGCTAAATTTCCTAAAATGATAAGTACCAAACCATCAATACAATTGGCAATTACGATAGCCTGTATTTTCTTCGCATACAATTGGCAATGAGAAATTGTA
>CAYVXB010000041.1:0-2640 GCA_964454275.1 uncultured Chitinophagaceae bacterium
AAAAACAAGAGAGGCAATAGTACAAGCTGGCAAAACGAGAATAATCCCCGTTTTATTAACCGCTGTAGCAGCTATTCTTGGCCTTATACCATTGGCTATTGGTTTTAACATCAACTTTGTTACATTGTTTTCAGACTTGGATCCGCATATCTTTTTTGGAGGAGACAGTGCTGTATTTTGGAAGCCATTAGCATGGACAATTATTTTTGGCTTAGCCTTTGCTTTTTTTATGACGCTAGTTATTGTTCCAAGTATGTATTTAATAGCAGAACGCCTTCGTAGACCTATGCGTAAGATGTTTGGAGGTACTTGGATATCCATGTTAGCCATTCCGCCAATAACGATTGTTTTTTTGATATTAGTACTAATAACTTGGATGAAACATCTTATGAAAGTAGCTCGTCGTCATAAGCGATTAAAGAAATTAGGTATTGAAGATGACGTTTTTGTTGGTAGTTGGCTTTAACTTTGTGATACTTTTTTGATGAACAGCAGATAAAAGCCCATTTTTTAAACCACAAGTTTATATGATTAGTATTAAGAAAATTGTCGGCACAAGCATCTTTGTTATTTTTTTTTATGCAATAGCCCTCACACAAACAAATAGTAGAGTAAATATTGTTACAACAGCGGTACCTTTTTTACGTATTTCACCAGATGCCCGTGCTGGCGGTATGGGTGATGTAACTATGGCCACATCACCAGATGCAAGTGCTATTTATTACAATTTGGCCAAAGCCTCTTTTGCCACCTCTCCCACATCCATATCGTTAACATACACGCCTTGGTTAAAAGAGTATGTTAATGATGTATATATGATAAATTTAGCAGGGTATCATAAACTAGATGAAACACAAAGTGTAGCTGCTGCAATAAGATATTTTAATTTAGGCTCTATGTCTTTTACTGATTTTCAAGGAAATGAATTGGGTAAGGGTAGACCCAGAGAGTTTTCTATCGACCTAGGCTATTCTCGTAAATTATTTAATAAATTGTCGTTGGGGTTGACATTTCGGTACATTAATTCCAACCTGGCTAGTGGGTATGCTGCAAACGGTATAGTATATAAAACGGGACATGCTGTAGCAACAGACATCTCCGCATATTATTCTACGATAGACAACGAAGATGGGAATGGATGGCGTTTTGGTGGTGCGCTATCTAACTTAGGCTCTAAAATAGGATATACGAATAACGCGAACTCAAAAGAATTTATCCCCGCAAACCTTGCTTTGGGCGCCTCTTATACTCATGTTTTTCAGAAAATGCATAGTCTTTGCGTTGGCGTAGATATTAACGAGTTATTGGTGCCACCCTCACCCACACTAACAAGTAATCCATTAGAAAACAACCAGCAACTGGAAAAATATCGATCACAAAGTGTAATAAGTAGTTGGTTTTCTTCATTACAAAACAATGTACAGCAAACACAAATAGGTATTGGTACAGAGTATTGGTATAATGAGCAGTTTGCGTTTAGGGTTGGGTATAATTATGCAAATAAAGCATTAGCATATAAAAGATATGCTACAATAGGGGCAGGAATAAACTATAACAACGCACAATTAAATATATCCTATTTGATACCATCCGGTTCAACCGTAATTAGAAACCCACTATCTAATACACTACGTTTTAGTTTGTTATTTGCTTTCAAAAAGAACAAATAATATATTTTGTAACCTATTGTTGAATTTTTTACTTTTGATACATTAAATCTATACATATAACAATGACATTTCCCACAAACAGACTATATACAAAAGATCACGAATGGATAACGATAGAAGGCAATCTTGCAACAGTTGGCATTACAGAGTTTGCTCAAAGAGAATTGGGGGATATTGTGTATGTTGAAGTAGAAACGGTGGGAAAGACCTTGGAGATTGGTGCTGTCTTTGGAACAGTAGAAGCGGTTAAAACAGTATCCGATCTATTTTTACCAATAACAGGAACCATTACAGAACTAAATGTCTTACTAAGCAAGCAACCAGAATTGGTAAATACAGATCCTTATGGTGCGGGCTGGATGATTAAAATGACGATTACCCAACCAGAGCAGTTAGCCGAATTGCTGAGTGCTGAGAGGTATAAAGAATTGGTTTCTAATTAAAACAAATCTTCTATTGTTGTTCAAAGTTTGATATAGCCCCCTCCCGGCGGGTGAATCTTAAAAAAAGCCAGATTTTTTTTACAAAAATTTGGTATTATGAAAATTTGTTATACATTCGTTCCTGATAACCTATTTAAAACCATTTTCTATGAAACAAACACCAATCTCGACGAGGTATTTATACCTCTCCTATGTCTTCTTGTGCGCTTTATTTTTTTTATTTTGTTCTTTTACGGCAAGCAGTCAGGCTGGAAAAAAAGCATTTAATGTTAAAACAGATTATCTTAGTTATTATGACACGATGGATATAACCATATGCGCTGGAGATACGCTAGTGCTTAACCCCGTTCTTCCAATTGGAGTAAACTCAACCGTGCCGTATGAATATGTTTGGAAAATGTTGCCCAATATAACTAGTAGTGGAACCATTTTAGATTCTAGTAATAAAAAAGTAGATAGTATGGAGCTTGTGTTTACCAATACCACAAGCCCTTCTCCGTTTTATCTAAAAATTGACATTGGAGCGA
>CAYVXB010000041.1:2650-16828 GCA_964454275.1 uncultured Chitinophagaceae bacterium
ATATAAAAACTGGAAGTGAGCTACCAACTAATTTTGAAAATAGTTTTTATCATTATTATTGGGCAATTGTTCGGGTGCATACTGTGGCCCGCCCATTACCACCAACGGTAAATACCGTTCCAACACTTCATTACGGAGAAAGTACCAATTTAAGGGCCAGCAGTGCGGCGGTAAATTGTGATTATGTTTGGTATAGTAACACGTTTAATAAACTTATTGAAGGAGTTTCTTTTAATGTGGGGCCTATAGTTCAAGACACCACGTTTTATGTAAAAACAAAACAGTGGTATGGTAATGCCAGTGATCAATATTGTATTGGAGATCCTACTAGAGTTGATATTACATTGTTAGATATAATGTTTATTCCCAATGCTTTTACGCCTAATGGCGATGGAATAAATGATATATTTAAAATAGAAGGCGCATTTGCTTTAAGCTCTGGAACCCTTACGGTATATAATCAATGGGGGGCTAAATTGTTCCAAAGCAGCGATGTAAATGCGGGATGGGATGGAAGAGTGAACGGCGTATTGCAACCAGCAGGAGTATACGTATATCACTTTAATGGGATCTTACATTCCGGCAATAAAAAAGTTGTTCAACACGGATCTGTTACTTTATTGCGATAAACTTGAAAACCACTTTATTTTTTAATTACTAATTCCAACAAACCTATGAAGAAGTTCTGTTACTTATTACTACTACACGTAGTTTTTATTAAAGTGTCTATTGCACAAGTAGACCCCCATTTCTCACAATATTATGCGTACCCACTACAAATTAACCCTGGTCTTACGGGTATGATAGATGGAGATTTTAGAGCAAGTGTTAACATGCGCAGACAGTGGGCTAGTATTATACCTAATCCATTTCAAACAATGGGTTTATCTTTCGATGTAAAAACAAATAACAATATTAGCTATGGCGGTCATTTACTCAACCTATCTGCTGGTGATGCAGGATATAACATTTTACATGCGCTAGGGTCCATTTCATATCAAATAAGCTGGGGCCCTGATGGGGAAAACGTTATATCGGCAGGGTTCCAAGGAGGGATCATTAATAGGCGGTTAGATTTTGCTAAACTAAAATTTGGAAGTCAATACAGTTCAACAACTGGTTTTGATCCAAACCTACCATCTAGCGAGCCGTTTTCTGGAAATCGTCAAACAACAAATTTAGATGTGAATCTGGGTGTGGTGTATATAGATGGATCCGATGAGCATACAATTAATCCATTTGTTGGAGCATCTGTTCTTCATGTAGTAGAACCAAAGAATGCATTCTTAAATTCAAGTGAAAGTAAACTACCAAGACTTTATGTATTACATGGAGGAGCTCGAATTAAAATGGGAGAAGGGTTTAGTGTTACACCCAACATGGTATATATGCGCCAAGTGAACTCGGAAGAAAAAATGATAGGCGCTTTTGGTCAAGTAAGAATTAACGATAATACAGATATGCTTCTTGGAGGCAACTATAGATTTGATGATGCAGTATCACCATTTGTTGGGCTTCAAACAGGAGGTCTTATGTTTGGGTTTAGTTATGATGCTACGTTATCTAATCTTAATAAATTGGTTCCTACAAGTGGTTTTGAAGTATCAATAACATATGTCTCCAAATCTAAAATTAAAACGGATAGAAAAAATCCTATTTGTCCTAGATTGTAATCGTCTTTTTTAATTAATTAATTTTTATATCCTACTATACTATGTTTAAAAAAATACAATATGTAACACTTGCATTTATTTTTGCAATGTTCATTAATGATAAATCGTATGCACAACTTAAGCAAGCATATGAACGAACTGCAGACCAAGCTACAAAAGATCAAGATTTTTATACCGCCGCATTTTATTATAAAAAAGCACTTTCGGCACAAAAAGAGAAAAATGGAGCATTCAATCCATATAATGGTGAGGTTCTTGAAAAGGGAACTGCTACAGGAACAACCAGCTCTCATAAAAAAATGGTTTTTAAATTAGCAGAATCCTATCGTCAGTATTATAATTGGGATGACGCAGCACCTTGGTATGAGCAAGCGGCTACATTTACAGAACCAGAATTTCAAACAGCTAAATATTGGAATGCCATTTGTTTAAGAACGAAAGGCGATTATATACGAGCAGCCAGCATGTTAGAAGAATTTTTAAAAACACATACAACAAAAGATGTATGGACAAAATGGGCAACAAATGAATTGGATAATTGCAAATTTGCAATAGAAATGCAAAAAAATAAGACATTAGTAAAATATAAGATAAGCAAATTGCCGAATGCAGTAAATGACCAATCTGCAAATTATGCCCCCGTTCTTTTATCTGATGATGTACTTGCATTTACTTCAACACGCAATAGGTGGAATACCAATCGGAATAACTTTATTGAAAAAAACAGTACTGTTAATCCCAAAGATCACGTAAATGATCTTTTTCAAATAAACTTAACTAAAATGAATGATGCAAAAGAGGTAAATGTTCCCATAACAGCAATGGACCAGGGCACTTCCACATTTTCATCGGATAAAAGAAGAATGTATCTTACCCGATGGAAAATAGAAAATGGAAAAAAAATTAGTAGTATTTTTTTATCTACTAAACAAGAAAATGATAAGTGGTCAACTCCTGTAGTCTTAAATAGCTATGTGAACGTAAACGGATACAATTCAAAACAACCATTTATTTCATCCGATGGTCAATATATTTTCTTTTCATCTGATAGGCCAAATGGGATGGGTAAATTTGATTTATGGGTGTGTAACCTTGGGTCAGATGGCTATCCATCAGAACAAGCAGTTAATTTAATTAAAATAAATACTCCTGAAGAGGAAGAGGCTCCTTTTTATCATACAAATACTAAACAATTATTTTTTAGTAGTAACGGCAGAAAGGGCTTTGGGGGATTTGATTTTTATGTAGCAAAAGGAGTTCCAAAAGGGACATTTAATGAACCTGTAAACTTAGGAGAGCCATTTAATTCTTCTAAAGACGATGTTTATTTTACAAGCGGTTCGTTAAGTGATCCAATGAGCCAGGCTTATATTAGCTCAGATCGTTCTTCTGCATGTTGCTTAGAAATATTTAATGTTAATCGTAAACAGCAGTCTTGGGTTATGTCTGGTAAGGTATTGAATTGCAAAGACAAAAAAATGGTATCAGATGTAACGGGAATGATTAAAGATCAACAAACACAAACGGATATAAATACAGTACAAACAGATATGGGTGGTAGATATACTCAACCATACAAAGAGGGACAAAAAATAACCATTACATTTAGCAAAGAAGGGTTCTTTACACAAACGAGAGAGTTTGAACCAGTGGTTGATAGGACAACAGAGACAATTATGTTGCCAGATGTTTGTTTACAGCCAATTGAAATAGCCAAAGCCATTGTTCTTGAAAATATTTTCTATGATTTTGATAAAGCAACACTTAGAGAAATATCAAAATTAGAACTTGATAAGCTGGTTACAATATTGAAAGAAAATCCAACACTTCAAGTACAGCTTAACGCACACACAGATAGCAAGGGAAAACATGCGTATAATATGCGATTGTCTGATGCAAGGGCCAAGTCTTGTGTGGAATATTTAATCCTAAAAGGCATTGATAGGAGTCGATTAACATCTAAAGGATTTGGAGCAACAAAGCCAATAGCACCCAACAAATATCCTGATGGTAGCGATAATCCAGAGGGTAGACAACAAAATCGTCGTACAGAATTTCAAGTTATAGGAATTAAACAACACACCCAAGTAAAATCATAAATGAACTATAGAACAGATATAGCTATTTCTACCCGTTTGTTATGACAAGCGGGTTTATTTATGCATATATTTGTTTTGTATAAAAATAATGAGCAATGGATTTAAAGGAAAAAATTATTGCGGCTTGGTCTAATAGAAACCTATTGCAAGAGCAAATATATATTGACGCAATACGAGACGCAATAAACGAATTGGATAAAGGAAGGCTTAGGGTGTCAGCATTTTCTGATCAAGGTTGGGTGGTAAATGAATGGGTAAAACAAGCAATTTTATTATACTTTTCTATTCAACCAATGGAAACAAACCTCCTACCTCCGTTTGAATTTTATGACAAGATAAAATTAAAAAATAACTACAAGGAATTAGGCGTTAGAGTAGTGCCACATGCCATTGCGCGTTATGGTTCTTATTTGGCCAGAAACGTTGTATTAATGCCCTCTTATGTAAATATTGGAGCTTATGTGGATGAAGGAACAATGGTTGATACCTGGGCTACCGTTGGCAGTTGTGCTCAAATTGGAAAACGGGTGCATTTAAGTGGAGGTGTTGGTATTGGCGGAGTGTTAGAGCCCTTACAAGCCAGTCCTGTTATTATTGAAGATGGATGTTTTATTGGTAGTCGTAGCATAGTAGTAGAAGGGGTTATTGTAGAAAAAGAGGCTGTGTTAGGAGCAAATGTTGTACTTACACAATCCACTAAAATTATTGATGTAACCAATGGTGAACCAGTAGAATATAAAAGTAGAATACCATCTAGAAGTGTTGTAATACCAGGTAGCTACACTAAAAAATTTTCTGCTGGGGAGTATCAAATTAATTGTGCGCTTATTATTGGAAAAAGAAAAGCATCAACAGATTTAAAAACAAGCTTAAATGAAGCGTTAAGAGAATTTAATGTAGCGGTGTAAGGTAAAAAAATTCTTATTAGTGTTCGTTTATTGATGATGGCAAAAAACAAGAATGATTTGTTAATTGTACATAAAAATCTTAATCTATTGGCATTAAACGATACAAGCTGCCTATATTATACATAAAATTATATACATTTGTTACTACAATAATATAAAGAAAGGGAATGAAACATATTTCAAGGACATTAATAATATTGTACTCTACGGCTGCTGTTTTATTAACAGGATGCAGTGGCAGCAAAAAATCAAAAACGCTACCAAATGATGGCCAGTTACATGGAGTATCAAATGGAACAAAATCTGGTGTAAAAAAACCATTGGGTATGGTATATGTTCCGCCGGGAACATTTCACATGGGGCCTAGTGATGAGGATATTAATTATTCTTTTACAGCACGCAACAAAGAGGTTTCTATTAATGGCTTTTGGATGGATGCAACTGAAATTACCAACAATGAATATCGTCAGTTTGTGGTATGGGTTCGAGATTCTACTGTAGCCAAACTTGCAGGCTACACTATAAAAGGGAGTGATGATCAAGAATATGTAGATTGGCAAAAAGTAAAAACTATTAATTACAACGACAAAAATGTGTTAGAAAAAATAGAGTCTATTATGGTAACTCCTGAAAATCGGATTAGAGGAAAAAAGGAAATAGACCCAACTAAAATTGCCTATCATGTGGAATTTTTTGATTTATCTGCTGCATCAAAAAGAGAAAATGCTGATAAACCCCGTAGTAGCTTTGTTGTGAAATATGACCTACCTATTTATCCAGATACGTTGGTTTGGCTACGTGATTTTTCTTATTCCTACAATGAGCCAGTTGCAAAACGCTACTTTTCTCACCCATCGTATGGAAATTATCCTGTAGTGGGTGTTAGCTGGAAACAAGCTAATGCTTTTTGTGCTTGGAGAACAGAATACCAAAACACATATCTAGAAAAGAAAAAATTTCCTATAGAATCAGATTTTCGCTTACCAACAGAAGCAGAGTGGGAATATGCGGCTCGTGGAGGTCGTTCTCAGTCCATGTTTCCTTGGGGAAATTATTATTTGCGTAATCAAAAAGGATGCTTGTTGGCTAACTTTAAACCAGGAAGAGGAAATTATCCTGAAGACGGGGGCTTTTATACAGTGCAAGCGGATGCGTATTGGCCTAATGATTTTGGCCTATACAATATGGCAGGTAATGTGGCAGAATGGACATCCTCTTTGTACTATGAGGGTGGATACAATTTTCAGCATGATATGAACCCAGATATTCGCTGGGATGCAAAAGAAAATGACCCTCCTCGCATGAAGCGGAAGGTTATACGTGGCGGAAGTTGGAAAGACGTTGGATATTATTTACAAACAAGTACCAGGGCGTACGAGTATCAAGATACAACCAAATCTTATATCGGATTTCGTTGTGTTATTGATTTACCTGCCTTGCAACGAGGAAGATAAAAAATTCAGATATACTTAAGTAATAGCTAGATTAGCATAAAATCTAAAAAAATATTTTATACATTTTAAATCACAATCACTTAAAACATAGAATATATGGCAGGAATTTCTAAAAACGCTGAAAAGATAATTAACATGGCTGTTAGTGCCGGTGCAGCAGTTGTAATTTTTGGTGCATGGGCTAAAATTCTACATAAACCTTTCGCAGACACAATGTTAACAGTGGGTTTATTAACAGAAGCAGGTATATTTTTAATTTATGCGGGCTGGTCTCTTTTTGGTTATGGACTGGGGAACCATGGAGATTCACATACTACAGCCACGTCTAACAACAGCAATACGCTGCAATCAATGGATGATATGTTGAAAGAAGCAGACATTACACCAACGAGCTTAAAAAAATTAGGTGAAGGCTTTCAAAAACTTGGAGCAACAGTTAATCAAATGGCGGAAATTGGCGATATGGTAAAAGCTACTGGAGACTATACAAATAAAACACAAGAGGCCACTAAAGCATTAACAGCAATGAAAGACGCGTATGGAAATGCTGCAGCGTCTATGAGTGCCTTTAACAATGCCTCAGAAAGCACAAAACAGTTTCATGAACAAGTGCAAGTATTAAGTAAAAATTTAAATACATTAAATGGTATTTATGAATTAGAATTACAAGAATCAAACAACCATTTAAAAGCATTAAATAAATACTATGGCGATTTAGCCCAAGCATCATCCATAATGCATACAAGTATTGAAGATGCTAAAAAAGCACAAGAACAGGTAAGCATCCTAGCAAAAAATTTGTATGCACTTAATCAAATCTATGGAAACATGCTTACAGCAATGCATGGAAAGTAAAGAGTTGTTGAATACAAAAAGCTCTTTTTACTTAACGTTGTTTAAAAAATATTTTTACATTATCAAACTGTTAGATTAAAGAATATGGCCTTACCTAAAGAGCCCAGGCAGAAGATGATCAACTTGATGTACCTTGTGCTTACGGCGTTGTTAGCACTCAATGTGTCATCAGAAATTTTAAATGCATTTAGAACAGTTAATAATAGTTTAGTACAATCTAATAATATGATTGATGCTAAAAATAAAACTATTTTACAATCCATCGATGCAAAATTAGCTGATCAAAAAACTGCTGAACGAGCTGCTATATGGAAGCCAAAAGCAGATCAAGCAAAACAATTAGCAGATGCTACATATAACTATATTAACGAATTAAAAGCCGAATTAAAAAAAGAAGCAGGCTTAACTATAGAAAATGGGGAAGAAGTATATAAAGAAGATAACTTAGAAGCCGCTACTCGTTTAATGGATACGGAAGGTAAAGGCCAAAATTTATATAATGAACTTAAAAAATATAAAGACGCATTATTAAATATAGATCCTGCAATAAAAGAACAATTTCAAAATTCATTGCCTATTGATTTAACGATTCCCAAAACAAAAAATAAAGGAAATAATGATTGGGCGTCTGTTTATTTTAGAATGACACCAGCTATTGCTGCAGTTACTATTCTTACCAAATTTCAAAATGATGTGAAAAATGCAGAATCACAAGTAATAGATTTCTGCCACAATAAAATTGGTCAAGTAGAAGTTGTATATGATCAATTTGAACCGTTTGTAGGCACTAACTCTACATACTTAATGTCTGGCCAACCATTTGAAGTTACATTAGGTATCGGATCCTTTAGTAGTAAAGCCCTTCCAGAAATAAGAGTTAATGGGCAGAGCTTACTTGTACAAAATGGGAAAGCTGTATATAAAGAAATTGCTGGGGGGGTAGGTTCTAGAACAATTCCATATTCTATAACCTATACTAAACCCGATGGCACAAAAGAAACCGTTAGTAAAACAATAGAATATCGTGTAGGGGCATCTAATATAGCAGTGAGCTTGAATAAAATGAATGTATTATTTATTGGGGTAGATAACCCATTAACTATTTCAGCAGCAGGAATGGGCTCTGAACAGGTAAGCGCATCTATTTCTAGTGGCTCTTTAAGTCGTGGTAGCAGGAGTGGAGAGTGGATTGCTAGAGTAAATTCAGAAGGAGAAGCAACGATAACTGTAACTGCTGGTGGAAAATCAATACCAATTAAATATAGAGTGCGTAGCATTCCAGATCCGGTTCCGATGGTTGGAGCTAGTAAAGGAGGCGATATTTCCGCTTCTGTGTTTAAATCACAGCAAGGAGTAAGGGCAACATTAGAAAATTTTTTCTTTGATGCTAAGTTTAGTGTAACAGGATTTAAAATGACTGCCGATGGTGCTGGATTTGATGAATTGACGGAAGTTAGTAATGGCGGGGCTGCTTGGAGTGGAGGTGCTCAAAATATTGTAAATAAGTGTCGACCGGGCTCGTTCATAACCATTGAAGATATAAGAGTCGTGGGGCCAGATGGTAGAACGAGAAAACTATCTCCTATGTTATTTAATTTAAAATAATATAAAATATTATAGTATGAAAAAATGGTATATACAAAGAGTGCTCATTGGAATAGTTACTTTATTTATATTGACAAGCGCTGATGCGCAGCGTCGTGGTAGAAGAGGCCAAACAAGAAATACTACCCCCAACGACCCTACAACAAATACACAAACACCCACGAACAACAATAGAACAAATAACACATCATCATATAACCCTTATGGCAACACTCCTATAGAGGTAGATAGTAGTGGAATAGGAGGCCTCGATACCATAATACGTCGCTCTTTACGCAACGATAATGCTATAGAGCGCAACCTCGTCAAAGATCGTACTCCATTGTCATATCAATACATTAGAGAAGATGATGCAATATTTACAGAGAAGATTTGGAGAGAACTCGATATAAGGGAAAAAACAAATTTACCTTTTAGATACTCTGCGGATGAAGATAATGGTAATCAGCGGTTTATTCTTATTTTAATGAATGCAGTACGCAAGGGCGATGTAGCAGCATTTGATGCTACTATAGATGACCGATTCACTACACCAATTTCTTGGGATAAAATACAAAATACATTGGGGGGAAGTGCAGATACAACACCTGTTTATAGCATTGATGATCCTAATAAAATTGATAGATATAAAGTTGTTAGAAATGACTTTGATGCTGATGCAATAGTAAAGCTTCGAATAAAGGAAGAATGGGTTTTTGACAAACAAACATCAAGATTGTATGTTCGTATTTTAGGCATAGCTCCACTTAAAACATTATTTAGAGAAGATGGTACAGAAAGAGGCTCAACACCTATGTTTTGGGTATATTACCCAGACTTGAGACCAACTTTAGCAAAGTATGAAGTATATAATCCTAAAAACATAGGAGCTCGTATGAGTTGGGAAGAACTGTTTGAAAACAGGATGTTCAGTAGTTACATTGTAAAATCAACTATTGATAATCCTCGAAATCAAACATTAAAACAAATCATTAAAAACCCGATCTTAAGATTATTAGAGGGAGAAAATATAAAAGAAAAAATATTTAGTTATGAGCAGGACCTCTGGTCGTATTAAGCAGTATTTAACTTTTTTTTAATTTGTTTTAACACTCAAATACAAAATACTGTAGTACTTTTATATCGGTTTTTCATAGGATATTGGATTTTAAAACGGGGCAGGATTTCTATCCAGCCCCTTTTTTATTTATTATAAGTTATCATACCTTCTTTTTTGATACAACCACGTATTTTTGTTAAACAATATTTTTTAAAATGAACCGTATATGCTTTACAATAACATGCGCATTCTTGCTATCATGCAATAATAATACAACAACAGATGAAAACACCGGTACAGAAATAAGAATAAAAAATATTGATTACTCTGTTGTTAATGTTTTTTATCATGATACTCTGGCCTACACACAAGGCTTGGTATGGTATAAAAACGAATTATTTGAAAGCACAGGACCAGATGATTATTATACAACACAAAAGGATCGTTCTAGTATTCGGAAAGTAGATCTAAAAACAGGAAAAATTAAGCAACAAATAAGATTAGAAAATAAGGAATTGTTTGGAGAGGGAATAACGATTATGAACGATAAAATATATCAACTCACTTGGAAAAATAAAGTAGGGTTTATATATGATGTAAATACAATGAACCAACTTAAAACATTTACGATTGATACAGAAGGTTGGGGAATTACAAATGACAACAAGCATCTGATTTTAAGTGATGGAACAAGTAATATTTATTATTTGGATCCTAACACACTACAAAGAATAAAAGTTATTAGTGTTAATGATAATAATGGACCCGTTAATAATTTAAATGAATTAGAGTTTATTCAAGGATATATATATGCCAATCGCTGGCAAACAAATGAGATGCTTAAAATTAATCCTAGCACTGGTATGGTTGTTGCTAAGGCCGATTTTTCTAATATACTAGAAAAATCAGGAAAAGGAAACACTCCAGCGTCAGATGATCCCAAAGCTCAAAATGAGGTATTGAATGGAATCGCGTATGATAGCAGCACGAATCATCTGTTTATTACAGGAAAAAAATGGCCTGTATTGTTTGAGGTTAGACTAAATTGATTAATACGAGCAACTTATCTCCTTTGTCTTCGATTACTGAAGATATTACCTTCTTTGTAGTTAGAACCCTCTGAAGATCCATAGTGTGACATAGCACATCGAAAGCCAATAGTAGCACTAGCCTGATCCTCTTCTAAAAAGCGACGAGTTCCTGGAGAAAGCCAATAAGCCCGATCATTCCAGCTACCGCCTTTTATGACCCTCGATTTGTCGGATATTAAAGTCGTTTCACCATAACCATATAAAACCCCTGAAGTTGAATCCCCGTCTTTATGGTTAATGTTATAATGCTTCTGATAATTACGCCTATTAGCTAAATCTGCATCGTTTTCATTTGTCATTTTAATACGACCTAAACTATCTCGTTCTGGTTTTCCTGTGCTCATATCCATTTTTTTAAAAGTATTACCTCTAAAATAATTGAAGTCGTCTCCATCTTCTGGTGTAAGTGGTCGATACACGTCAGCAACCCATTCGCTTACATTTCCAGACATATTATATAATCCAAAGCCGTTAGGTAAATAGGCTTCAACTGGGGCTGTAATAGCAGCACGATCGTTTAATCCGCCGGCTACACCCATTTGATCTCCAGCACCTCTCTTAAAGTTTGCTTGAAAACTACCTTGGTTCTTTGTATGACGATTTTCGCGTAAGCCATTATAATTATTGTTCCAGGCATATACTTGTTTGTTGGTTATCAACTCCTCTCCACGAGACCCCTCACCTTTTCGAGGACTTGGATTCTGATTTATATAACCCAAAGCGGCATATTCCCACTCTGCTTCTGTTGGTAGTCTATAGTCTGGAAAGAGTATTCCATCTTCAAACACAACTTGTGTACGAGGGCTTCCGTTCGCATTCTTTAGCGGATTCTTTGAAGAGGTGGCATTTTTACCGGGTGGTGGGGTAAATTCTCCCAACAAGTACGATTTTGTATTAAAATTTTCTTCCCCTAAACCAGAAATATTGCGAATGGTATTTTCATTTACATAGCCACGTTTAATCAACTCCAATTCGTTTACTCTATCAGTACGCCACAAGCAAAAATCAGAGGCTTGTTTCCAAGTAACTCCTACCACAGGATACTTGTTATACGCTGGATGTCGAAAATAATACTCAACATACGGTTCATTGTATGCTAGTTCTGACCGCCATACCAATGTATCTGGTAGAGCATTTTTAATAACATCTTTATATCCATCATCATCAAATACCGTTTGTAACCAATACAAATATTCTCGGTAATCCACATTGGTTACCTCTGTTTTATCAATATAAAAAGAATTAACTGTAATACGGTGAGGCATATTATTCCAATCACCCATAACATCCTCTGATGTTGAACCCATAGTAAAAGTACCCCCTTGAACGAACATTAACCCTGGAGCTGTTTTCATACTGGTTACCTTAGAAACTTGATAACCGCCTTGATTCTTGTCGTTATAATTCCAACCAGTTGTAGGTGATTGGTCTGTTTTTTTGCCAAAAAGCCCTTTTCCATTTTTGCAAGCAGCAAAAGAAAAAAATAGTAGTATGGCAGCAATGGTATATAATCTATGTATCATATAGGATATATAAATAAAATAATGAAGTAAAGCTAAAAAATATTTTGAGTTTTATTGTTAAATATCTTATAAAGGTAAAAAACATTTTTAAACCAACCCCTGTTCCATCATTGCATCGGCCACTTTTACAAATCCAGCTATATTGGCCCCTTTTACATAATCAATTTTTTGACTTGAATTATCATATCCATAAGTTACACAGGCTTTGTGAATATTTTTCATAATAGTTTGTAATTTTTGATCAACTTCTTCTCGTGACCAATTTAAGCGCAAAGAATTTTGAGACATCTCTAACCCCGATGTAGCAACTCCTCCGGCATTAGACGCTTTTCCTGGGCTAAATAAAACACCAGCAGCTTGAAATAGCTTTGTGGCAGCAATGGTAGTGGGCATATTAGCACCTTCTGCAACAACAAGCACGTTGTTTTTTATCAATATGTTTGCATCATCCGTATCTAATTCATTTTGTGTTGCACAAGGTAGTGCAACATCGCATGGAATACTCCACGGGTTTTTCCCTTCAAAATATTGGGCATTAAATTTTACTGCATATTCTTTTATCCTTCCTCTTTTCACATTTTTTAATTCCATCAAATAAGATAACTTTTCTGCATTTATTCCGGCCGCATCATAAACCGTACCGCCAGAGTCAGAGACACTAATTACGGTAGCTCCCATCTGTATTGCTTTCTCTGCAGCGTATTGTGCTACGTTTCCAGAACCAGATATTGTTACTGTTTTTCCTTTAAGAGAATCTCCTTTTGTCTTTAACATTTCTTCTACAAAATACACACACCCATACCCAGTTGCTTCTGGGCGAATATAGGACCCACCCCAATTCATTCCTTTGCCAGTCAACACACCCGAAAACTCATTTTTAAGTCGTTTGTATTGTCCAAAAAGATAACCAATTTCTCGAGCCCCCACACCAATGTCTCCTGCAGGAACATCTGTATTTGGGCCAATATGCCGAAATAATTCGGTCATAAATGATTGACAAAATTTCATTACTTCATTGTCCGTCTTACCTTTTGGATCAAAATCAGAACCGCCTTTACCGCCACCCATTGGTAAAGAGGTTAATGAATTTTTAAAAATTTGTTCAAAGCCTAAAAATTTAAGTATGGATAAATTTACAGAAGGATGGAACCTTAATCCACCCTTATAAGGGCCGAGAGCAGAATTATATTCCACTCGGTATCCTCGATTAACTTGTATGTTTCCCTTATCGTCTAGCCAAGGTACACGAAACGTGATTGTTCTTTCAGGTTCAATGATGCGATTAAGAATATATGCATCCTTATATTTTTTATTTTCTTCCACAAATGGAAAAATAGTTTCCATTATTTCGAAAATAGCTTGATGAAACTCAGGCTCGTTTGGATTCTTGGCTTTTACACCAGCCATGAAATCTTGAAATTGAGCATTGTAAGTAGTGATTCCCATAGATAAAAAATAAAGATTAAATATAGGTAAAAGATACATTAATGGACAAATCTTTTTATAAGAAAAAATCATTACCAGTCAATGAATCGTAATTATATGTGTGAAAAATAATCATCTTTGCATCATCACTTAAATAATAAGTTGTTACATATTGGCAAAAAAAAAAGAACATATTAACACAGATGAAGAGCTTCTAGCCTTATTTTATTCAAGTGAAAATAACTATTGGGTAGGTGTTTTACTGCAACGATACACCCTTTTGCTATTAGGAGTATGTTTAAAGTATTTGAAAAATATGGAAGATGCAAAAGATGCCGTGCAACAAATAGATATCAAAATAATAACAGAATTATATAAGCATAAGGTTCAAAATTTTAAAGCATGGTTGTTTGTTGTTGCTCGCAATTATTGTTTGATGGAGTATAGAAAAAATAGGGGAAAAAGAAAAGTAGAAATCACAGAAAATTTGATTGTTACCGAGAATG
>CAYVXB010000042.1:0-3409 GCA_964454275.1 uncultured Chitinophagaceae bacterium
GTAAGGGCAGCAATAACAAAGTGTATGCACTTGATGCAATAGATGGAAGTAAGAAATGGGAATTCAATACAGGTGATACACTTTGGTCTGGACCTGCTGTAGTAAATAATGTATTATATATAGGTTGTGATAATGATACGGTTTATGCTATCAATACTACAGATGGTTCTGCAAAATGGAAATTTGCTACAAAAAATTATATCATTTCAAGTTCCACAATATCCAATAATATATTATATATAGGAAGTGCAGATAGCAATCTATATGCCATTAATGCGGCTGATGGTTCTCTAAAATGGAAATTTTCTACACAGGCTGAAATTATCTCTAGCCCATTCGTATATAATAATGTAGTATATGTAGGAAGCAGAGATAGAAATTTATATGCTATTAATATAGCTGATGGTTCTATAAAATGGAGCTTTAATACAGGAGGGTATGTATATAGTAGCCCTATTGTGTATAATAATATAGTTTATGTAGGTAGTTTTGGTGGTAGAGTGTATGCTATTGATGCAGAAAATGGATTAAAGAAATGGGAATTTAATACAGGAAATCCTATTGAGGGTAGTCCTTGTATAGTGCTTAAAAATGGGACAATAGTGTATGCTAGTTCTTCTGGTAACCAACAATAAAATAGCCATAAGATTTAATGTGTTAGAGAAAAAATGTTTAGGATATATCATGTATAGAAAAATAAAACATATCACATTTCTAATTGCTTGTAGTTTATTATTTACTACTGCTACTATAGCTCAATCAAAAACTAGTATACAAGTAATTGCTCGACCACAAAAAGATAAAATATTACTGCGATGGGGAACGACTACACCTATCAGCTGGAAACTCAGTAATCAATATGGATTTACGGTAGAACGATATACTATCATTAGAGATAAAAAATTATTACCTCAACCAGAAAAGAAACTCATTAATGCTACACCTTTCAAACCACAACCCTTAGATAATTGGAAAACATTGGCTGAAAAAGATAACTATGCAGCCATAATTGCACAAGCTATTTACGGAAAAGATTTTGAGCTTAGTGGTGATGACAGTAAAGGTATGATGAAAATGGTTAATAAATCCAGTGAATTACAACAACGCTTTGGAGTATCCTTATATGCAGCCGATAATAGTTTTGAAGCAGCTAAGTTAGCTGGTTGGGGATATGAAGATAGTGATGTAAAACAAAATGAAAAATATTTATATCAAGTGATATCTGCTGTTCCTGCGAATAAATTATTCATAGATACAGGTGTTGTATTTATAGGCATAGCAGATTATGAAGAGCTTCCTACACCTACTGATATTGCTGCATTATTTGGAGATAAAACTGTAATGCTTAGTTGGGATTATAATATACTAAAGGATTACTATAACAATTACTTTATTGAAAAATCTGCTGATGGTAAAATTTACAACCGTTTATCCGATTTGCCGGTTACTAATTTGAACAATAAAGATAATAAGCCTTCTAACCGAATGTATTTTATTGATTCTTTAAAAGATAATACCACCACGTATTATTATCGTGTACGGGGCGTATCTGCATTTGGAGAAACAGGTCCTGCTTCTGAGCCTATTACAGGCAAAGGGAAAGTATTATTAGCGCAAGTTCCCAATATCAGTAATACTAATGTTAACGATAAAGGCATCGTAGAAATCCAGTGGATATTTGATGAAAAAGCAAATGATTTCATTACAGGCTTTACATTAAATCAAGCTCAACAAGAAAAAGGACCCTATAAAGCTGTTGTAGAACATATTGATGCAAGTAGTAGAAAAATTACTTTTGACAAACCTTATCCAACCAATTACTTTACCATTACTGCTGTAGCTAAACATGGGGAAAGCAGAACATCTTTTCCCGTACTGTTACAACCACTAGATTCTTTTCCTCCAGCTATCCCAACAGGTTTAAATGCTACTATAGATAGCAATGGTGTAGTCACATTAAAATGGGATCAAAACACAGAAGAAGATTTGCTTGGATATAGAATAAGTAGAGCCAATAGCAAAAATGAAGAACCAGCAATACTCACCCCTGTTGTACATAAAAAATGCATATATCTAGATACTATTAATATTAAAACATTAAGTAATAAAATATACTATGCAGTGGCTGCATTAGATGGGCGCTATAATCAATCTGCTTTTGCAACATTCATTGAAGTAAAGAAACCAGATGTTGTTCCTCCTGCTGCAGCGATATTTACTAATTATCAAATTAAAAATGATACTGTAATTATAAATTGGATAAATAGTAAAGATGAAGATGTAGTAAAGCATGAATTGTATAGGGCCCCCTCTAACTCCCCCAAAGGGGGAGAAATGCAAGCTGCTGAATTGCTAAAAGCATTTACAGATAACACATCACAATATGTTGATTTCAGTGCCGAACCGGGTAAACAATATGAATACAATATTGTAGCTGTAGATGAAAGTGGGCTTAAAACAAATGCACCTATACCATTACAAATTCAAGTGCCTGATAATGGAACTCTTTATAAAGTAAGAGCAGTAAATACGTATGTAGATGCTAAAAACTTTTTTATCGAAATCACTTGGAAGGATAATTTAAAAGATATAGACAGTTATGAAGTCTATAAAGCAAAAAAAGGAAAACCTATTACACTTTGGAAGGTAATACAAGCAGATAAAACTAAGCAGCTTATAGATACCAACGTTTTAGTAAATGAAATATATCAATATGGAGTTGTGCCTATTATGAAAACAGGAGTAAGAGGAAAAATGGTAATGACAGAAGTGAAATACTAAAAACTATTTTGAATGTTAAATTTTAAATGTTGAATTATTGAAAGTATTTAAGATATAATATTCATTCTTCCATTTAAAATGTAAAATATAGAATTTAAAATAATACTTATGCGTAAATTTTTTTGTTGCCTATTCGTCGTATTATCTTTTACAGGATATACACAAACGATTAGCACACCAGGTAATCCTAGTAATTTTTTACCTACAGATGATAAAATAACGTTAGAATCTACTCCTACATTTTTTTCATCTCGCTATTCTTGGCAATGGGGTGAAAATTTTATTAAACCTCCACGTACAGACTGGACACTTTTTCCATCAACATTTTTGTTTAAAAGGACTATTCAAATTACCGCTAAAGATATTTTAGGCGCGACTAATATACAGTATAAACATGGCGATTATGTACTAATTAGTTTAGGTAACCCTCCATCAACCATATGGTCTACCAATATTCTTACTCTTGAAGTCAGACTTTCTGCTCCTCATATTATTTCAGTAACACCTATACAACCTCTATGTTATGGTGCAAATAATGGATCAGCTAGAATTCAATTTGATAGAGCACTTTATCCAGGAGAACAATTAAGTATTACTTTATTTAATAAAGATAAAATGATACCTGTAG
>CAYVXB010000042.1:3419-4335 GCA_964454275.1 uncultured Chitinophagaceae bacterium
TGTAGCGGGTAAAAATAATATTGAAGCATTTGATGCTGGCAACACAGTTACCTTAGATGCAAATTTAGAACCTGCCAACTATCAAATTGGACTTTTGGGTAAATCACCTGTTAGTAGTAGTTACCCTGAATATTCAGAATCACCTACACATACAGCTACTTTTACCATTTCTTCTCCATTGAATATAAACTTTTATGATCCTATTAAAATAAATGATGTACGTTGTTTTGGTGGTAATGATGGAGCAATATTCGCTAGAGTACGCGGCGCAAGTACCAGCTATAAGCTTGGTTATAAAAATGAAAGACAATCCAGTTTTACTTGGGCTAATTTTACTCCGGCACCACCATTTTTTCCTGCAACAATTAATTTATCCAAATTAGAGGCAGGCACCTATACTCTAAAAGTAGTAGATGCTAATGGTTGCTATCCCAGAGATATGTCTGGTAAAGAAGTAACTAAAACGATTGTTATTAATCAACCTGCTGAACCTTTACATGTCGACTTTTCAGAAATAACCGATCCACTTGCTTATGGCAGAACAGGTGGTAAAATAAAAGCAATTATAAAAGGAGGTACACCTAAAGCTGGTGGTATATATACTCTTAGTTGGAAAAAGCTTGATGGAACAGTGCCTACAAGTGTTACCAATACGGTAGTAGCTACTGGTTATCAAACAGAATTACAAAACGTAGGAGCAGGAAAATATATCCTTAGTGTAACAGATAATAATTTTTCTATAGCTGCTTCTGGTGCTACGCAGGGTTGTATGATACAAGATACATTTACTGTAAATCAACCTCCACCATTGACAGTAGATGTTAATCAATTACAAAACATATCCTGCAAAGGAGATGCTAATGGGGCTTTAGTAGCACATGGTAATGGTGGTGTGCCTTTTACTACAGGTAATCCA
>CAYVXB010000042.1:4410-16822 GCA_964454275.1 uncultured Chitinophagaceae bacterium
TGATATAGATATTAGTAAAACAGACAGTGTAGCAAGCGGCTTAATAGCGGGTAATTATTTGGTAAAAATTACCGATAAAAATGGTATAGAAAAAACAAGTGCTGTATTTAATCTTACAGAGCCTGATAGTTTAAAGATTAGTTTTAATACTTCTGTTACAGCTTGTACCAGTACAGGTAATATTCAAGCTAACATTACTGGTGGTACAGCACCTTATAGCATTTCATGGACAACTGGAGATACGACTACAGCCATCAATAATGTACCAGAAGGTGACTATTTAGCCTATGTTACCGATGCACATGGTTGTGAAACTATGTCAAGTATACACTTAGCTATACCTGGAGGTATTAAAGTAGATACTGCTATAATTCAAAATCCAAGTTATTACAGTAGTCATAACGGAGCTATACAACTTACAATAAGTGGTGGGAATACACCTTATACGTATCAGTGGAGCAATGGTGCTACAACTAAAGATATTCAAAATTTAATTGCAGGCGATTATAGTGTAGTTATTACCGATCGAAATGGTTGCACCAAAACCCAAAGCTATAGTTTGAAAAAAACATCTCGCCTTATGAAGCTTATGGGTATGCCTCTTGCTGTTAATGTTACTACTAAAACAATCTGCTCTAATCAAACGCTTACTCTGGATGCTACTATTGATGATATAGGAGCACAATATCAATGGAACAGCGATAACAGTTTTACAGCTAATACGGCTACAGTAAACTTAACCAATGCTGGAAAATATTGGGTAACGGTAACGGATAGTAGAGGTGTAACAGGAAGCGATACTATTACAATTGTAAAAAGTAATGCAGTGTTGGATGCCAATTTTATGTCTACTACACAAGCCTTTAAAGGAGAAAAAGTAATTTTTATCAATGTAAGTTATCCTGTTAAACCAGAACATGTTAGTTGGATAATCCCCAACAATCCAAAAATATCTATACAACAAAACACAGAGAATTTAGCGGAACTAATATTTACAGATACAGGTACTTACTACATCAGCATGAAAGCTACTACGGGAGAATGTGAACAAATTATTACTCGAAAAGTAATTGTACTAGCACCTCAACCATTTGATGATATAGGTGATATAAAAGATCCTTTCATTAAGGAATTTACTATAGCACCCAATCCATCTAATGGAAACTTCAATGTTAAAATTGTTTTACAAGAACAAAGTAAAATAAAGCTTAGTATGGTAAGTGTAGCCAATAGTACTATAGTAGATAGACGTGAATTAGCGGGTAGTAGTCAATATTTAATTCCCTATAATATAACTGTAGCGCCAGGTGTATACTTTTTATTATTAGAAACACCTCAAGGCAGTGTTACAGGAAGTAGAGTAAGGAAAATTGTTATTAATTGATAGTTGATAATTGATTTTTCAAGTAACAACTTTTACTTAAATAAACTTATCTATAATATCTATGATAAAGGATTTGAAAATAAAAAAGCAATTTAGATGGTTAAGTGTTTTAGTAGCATTATCCATTATCAATTGTCAATTATCCACTGCAAATGATTCTCTAACTTATAGCAGCTATAAAGAACGTGCTATAGCAGAATTAGCTCGAGTAGAAAAAAGCAATCATTTTGTAGAAGAGCTTACTGCAGAAGATTTAAATGAGTTACCCCTTGGTTTAAAAAAAACCATTAACAATACTACTGTAAAAATTGCTATTAGTAACGCTATCTTTTATAGTGATCATGCTGAGCTTACGGCTTTTGCTAAAGTGGAAATTCCACAAGAATCTAACGCTTTGTTCTTTGGTGTAGAAGGCATTAAGCTTTCTTACAATGGTGGAATCATCGGTGATGCAAAATTGGTTCTTTTAGGAGATATACCTATACGTATAGGTCGTAATACTACACTTACTTTAAAAGGGGGCTTCAATATAGAAACAGGACAAGCGATTGATCTTACCTATATCAGTATGGACTGTAAAGGTTTTAAAGAATTAGGCCTTAGTGCAGATCTCAGTTTTTCTCGCAGTATGCTTGTTCCTGTAGATGTAAATGGCAACCGATTAGAAGGAGATAATAATAAAGTACACAGTTCTTTTCAAACCGTAGTATCAGATTGGAATGATATATTGGTAAATGTAAGCCTACCGCGCTTTGAAATTACACCACTCAAAGGTTTAGGTTTTAATATTGAACAAGCGGTGCTAGATATGAGTGATCTGCGCAATAGTCCTGATGTTATTTATCCAAGAGACTATGAATTTAAGTATGTAGATGCTACTAATCCAAGTTTATGGAAAGGCTTATATATTAAGCAATTTGATGTTATACTTCCCAAGCAATTTGCCAATCGTAAAGATCAAAATAGGCGTATCAGCTTTTCTGCCAGCAATATGATTATTGACAACAATGGACTGAGTGGAATGTTTGCTGCCAAAAACTTATTATCTATAGAACAAGGTAATGCTTCGGGTTGGCGTTTTTCGGTAGATGAATTTCATATTAACCTAGAAGCAAACACCTTAACTGGTGCAGGATTTAGTGGAGCGATGGGACTTCCTATAGCGAACAAAGAACAAACACTGGGATATACAGCATGTATCTCTCCCAATAACGAATATTTGATACGTGTCAATACACTTAATAAGCTCAACTTCAATCTTTGGAAAGCAGAGGCTACGCTCGATGAGAACTCCTATATACAACTAGCTGTTATCAATAATCAATTTAAACCAGAAGCTTGTTTAAATGGTAAAATAAGTATTAATGCTAGCAATAGAGCAGATAACAGTAAACCTATTGCTAGTTTTAAAGGACTTGATTTTAGAGGACTTCGATTAAAAACAGATGCACCCTATGTTCGGGTAGATTATTTTGGATACAATGGAACCCTTGCTGTAGCTGGTTTTCCTGTAAGTATAGATAATATTACATTAACGGCTAATAACTCACAGGCTGTTTTAGGTTTTGGTGTAAACATTAACCTAATGTCTGAAAAATTTGGAGGTCGTACCAGAATTAACATTGTAGGTGATTTTAAAAATGAAGAGGGCGTACATAGCTGGGCATTTCAAAAAGTGAAATTAAATGCTATA
Source organism: uncultured Chitinophagaceae bacterium (assembly GCA_964454275.1). Taxonomy (GTDB): domain Bacteria; phylum Bacteroidota; class Bacteroidia; order Chitinophagales; family Chitinophagaceae; genus CAYVXB01. The sequence continues at coordinate 7,488 of CAYVXB010000042.1, forward strand.
CAAATTAAAGCAGATTTTGGACCGGCTTTTAGTATGGATGGCAGCATTGATATGATGGAAAATAATCCTATTTATGGCGATGCAATCGGTGGAAATGTAAAAGCTAAATTCTTAAACAAGATAGAAGTAAGCGCTTCTGCTATATTTGGTAACACTACAGGTACGGGTAGCTATCGCTATTGGTTTGTAGATGCCAGAGCTAATCTACCTGCTGGCATGATGTTGCTACCACCATTTAATATTAGCGGACTGGGTGGAGGTGCATATTACCACATGCGTAAAGCTGGTAATGATATGCTTAGTGCTGGAAATTTTCCTGCTTATACACCAGATATTAATACTGGATTAGGAATACGAGCAGCTGTAATGTTTAATGCTGCACGAGAAGAAGTGATTGATGGGGAAGCATCACTAGAAGCATCCTTTAATAGCAATGGAGGTATTAACTATATTGGATTTTTTGGTTATGCTAAATTTTTAGGTAAACTACCTTTTGTAAAAGATGTCAATAGACTAACAGAAAATTTCAATAAGATCAATGATAATCTAAATAATATGGCAAGGAACTACCCTGGAGCCATAGCTCAATTAGAAAGTTTAAAACAATACAACCCTACTCAGGCAGCGCAAAAAATTCTACCCCTACCTTCTAGCACTCAATCTGGCCTAAGCGCAGCTGTAGGTATACAATATGATTTTACACAGAAAGTTTTCCATGCCAATTTTGATGTATATGTTAATGCAGCAGGTGGTTTAATTACAGGTGTAGGTTCCAACTATCGTGCAGGCTGGGCAGCTTTACATATTGCACCAAAAGAATGGTATTTACACTTAGGTACACCTACTGATCGTTTAGGTTTACGAATAGGTGTAGGCGGCTTTAGTGTTTCTACAGGTTCTTATTTAATGGTTGGTGACCGTATTCCCGGATCTCCGCCACCACCTAGAGAAGTAGCTGATATCCTTGGCCTGCAAGTACAGCAGCTCGATTACATGAGAGATTTAAATGCTCTCGGTGATGGACGTGGCTTTGCTTTTGGATCAAGCCTTTCTATCAATACGGGTGATATTACCTTTTTAATTCTTTATGCAAATTTTAAAGCAGGTGTGGGTTTTGATATTATGCTGAAAGATTATGGTAATGCACATTGCGCTGGTAGTAGTAGCCGTATTGGTATAAATGGTTGGTATGCGAATGGACAAGCTTATGCTTACTTACAAGGTGAACTTGGTGTGAAAGTGAGATTATGGTTTATTAAAGCCCGCATACCCATCATTAGTGGTGGAGCTGCCGCACTATTTCAAGCAAAACTGCCTAATCCATCTTGGTTTGTAGGTTACTTAGGTGTTAACTGTAGAATACTACGTGGTCTAATAAAAATTAACCTACGCTTTAAAATTAGCTTTGGTAATGAGTGTACAATTGTGAGCGATAACAGTAGCCCTGTTAATACAAATGTAATTGCGGATTTAACACCAAAAGATAAATCTAATGGTGTAGAAGTGTTTACTGCTCCGCAAGCTAGCTTTAATATGGAAGTGAATAAACCCTTTGAAGTACAGGATGAAAATAGTGGTGTTAAAAAAACATATCGCATTAAATTAGAACAGTTTAATGTATCAAACAATAACCAACCTGTAACGGGCCGTATAGAATGGAATGATGATAAGGATGTGGCAACATTTTATTCTACCGAAATACTTACGCCCAATCAATCTTTTAAAGCAACTGTATCTGTAAGCTTTGAAGAATTAAGAGGAAACAGCTGGCAAACCGTATATGAAAATGGTAAAAAAAGTATAGAAACTAGAGAAGTAAGTTTTACTACAGGCACTGCACCCAATAACATACCGCTAAAAAATATTGAGTACGCATATCCGGTAGTAGATCAAAAAAATTATTATCCAGCTGAAAGCAATAAAGGATTTATTAAGTTAAGACAAGGCCAATCCTATTTATTTGAATCGGGTAAAAAGTATGAAATGAGTTTTGTAAGTGGTAATAATATAGTAACTACTCAAAATATCAGTTATGATAAAGGAGCTGCAAGAATAAATTTTGATTTGCCTAGACTCGCCAATCGATCAACCTATACCGTAGATATGTATAGTATAGGCAATAAAGCAGATTCTACAGATGAATCTAAGGATTATCAACAAACCGATGTGGGTGAAGACGGATCCTATGCAGTAAAAAATAAGCAAGCAGCAGAGATACAACAGCGAGGTGATATAGCTAATTCTGTACTTAACTATGCGTTTAATAGCAGCCGTTATAATCTTTTAGCAGACAAAATAAATAATATAAAGGTTACACAATCTTTAGTTACTAAGATAAGTATGGATGTAATCAATTTGCAATCAGAGGCAAACCAAGATGAAGTATTTGATATAGCTGAAATTACTGGATCTGACTATACGAAGAAGCAACCACTTATACAGCCAGTAGCTACGCTAAAAGATGAATACTTTATGCAATATGTTGGACCAAGATACTATACATTATATCCTTTATTTGGCCTTACGCTTACCAATAGAGATTCGACATTACTTGGTTTACCACCCGATCGAGCTTTGCCATTAATTAATGCATACGTAACTGAATTACAAAACAATAATGTAAATGGTTTGGTTAAAACTAGGCTACCTTATATCTATAATGTAACTCAAGTATATAAACAAGACTACTCAGATCTACAAACTCAATTTATTAGCAAACGTTTAAAATATTGGTCTTCTTGGGATCCAAACTATCAGTATACTAATTATTTATACTACTTCACTACCTATAATTTTCCATTTATGTTACAAGGTAGGTATGGTATGCGCTATCAATATGTTTTACCTGACGGTACAAAAGGTAGTAGTGGAGTAATTGAATATGAAAATCCAATTAAATAATGTATAAGTGAGAAAATTAAAAAACATGAGCAAATATCTATCAATCTATATTTTACCTTTTGTATTTCTCATTTTTTCAGCTTGTCAAAAAGAGCAAGCTACTGAGATTAATATTGATATAAGTTATACAACAACCGATAGCAATTTCAGTATTCCAGCAAAAGTTAAATTTATCAATAATACTACAGGCGCTACAAAATACGAATGGACTTTTGAAGGTGGAGAACCTTCCACATCTACTAAAAAAGATCCCGGTGTAATAATGTTTAATACAAAAGGTGTGCATAAAGTGACGGTCATAGCTTCTGATAGAGATAACAAAAAAGTAAAAGAATGGATGATTACCGTAGACAGTGCTATAAAAGTAAACTTTGATACAGCTATAGTGTTAAATAATTATAGTCCAGTAACGGTACATCTAACTAATAAAACTATAGGAGGCAGTAGTTTTAATTGGACCTTTGAAGGTGGAGCACCTGCAAGCTTTACACTACAAAACCCACCAGATATAACTTTTACTACAGTAGGTGATCATAAAATAACATTAACCGTAAATAGCGCTGTTGGGAAATTCACAGCTACTAAAACAGTAACTGTTCTACCTGCATTACAAGCCGATTTTAATATAACACCTTCTTTTGAAGATGAGGATTATGAAGCGCCGCTTACAGCTACTTTACAAAATACAACGGTGAGTGCAACAAAGTATACATGGTCATGTATCGGAGCAAATATTAGCAATGTAAATGCACAAAATCCTACTATTTATTTTGCTACTGAGGGCTCATACAATGTTATCCTTGAAGCTAACAATGGGAAAGAAACTAAAACAGTCACAAAATCTATTACTGTAAAACCAAATACCAACCTTCGTACACATACTGATATTAAATTAGGTATTAATCCAGCTCGTAGTACTATAGGCAGTTTTTACTCTACAAAACTGCGTAGAATTTTTAAGCAAGGAGATAATATAGACACAGCTGGTAAATGGATTGATATCGTATACTTTGGGCTTAATAAAAATTTTACCTACAATAAGTTTATTTCTCCTGACTCAGCAAGTGGTTACAATTTTACTGCTATACCCCTTGTAAGTTCAACCAAGTTTATCAATAGTCAGGAACTATGTGGATGTGGTGTAAGCTTTACTACTAAAGATTTTGATAATATGACAAATGACATACCGCTTAGAAGCTTAACCATTAATCCAACAACAAGTGGATGGAAACAATTTACCAATGCTACTATACCAAGGATAGTATTGTTTCAAACTAAAGATGGTCATAAAGGTGCTATTAAAATAAAACAATTTGTTGCAGATGAAAACAACTCTTATGTCATAGTGGACATTAAAATACAAAAAGAATAATAGGCTGTTTAGTATATAACTAGCCTGTATAATATCATCTAATAATGACTAAAACTAATATATTAAAAATAGCTATTGCCTGTTTGATGCTTATGCTTTCCTTTTATAGTAATGCACAAACAGTAGTAAATGTAGAGGACTTGAAAAATACCTTTCACGTGAAGAGTTGGTATAAGTTAAGCGGAATGATTAATGCATCAACTGTATATTATACAGGTAATAATGCTAGTAATAATCGCAGCCCTTTTCTTTGGTATATTAATGGAAATGTAAATGCAAATCTTTTTGGTCAAATTGATTTACCTTTTTCGTTTAATATAACTGATGGCGGTGCACAATACAATTACCCTACAGCGCCTACCCGTTTAAGTATAGCGCCTAAATATAAATGGATTACCGCCTATATTGGAGATGCCAGCATGGTATTTTCACCTTATACGTTAAATGGACATTTATTTAGAGGGGCTGGTATACAACTCGCTCCTCAAGGCCCTTTACAATTGAGTGCGATGTACGGCAGGTTTCAAAAAGCAGTACCCTATGATAGTTTGAACAAATCCATAGTAGCTGCTTATAAAAGAATAGGCTACGGTGCAAACTTTGAGTTTAAAAAAGAAAAATATGCAATTGGGATAAGCCTATTCCATGCAAAAGATGATGAAAACTCAGTAACAAATTTATCCGATAGCCTTGCTATACGGCCTAAAGAAAATATAGCACTTAGTGCTCATGGTAATTTGAAATTCGACAATGGATTAGAATTAGCTGCTGAGTACGGAACTTCGGCGCTTACAGAAGATGTACGAGCAACACCTACAGATGAAAAAATCTTTTTTAAAAATTTTATCCCCTATAGAACATCTACCAGCTATTTCAAAGCCATCAAAGCGCAGCTCAACTATAAATATAAAACCAGCAGCATAGGTGTCGGATATGAGCGAATAGATCCTGGCTATCAAACACTCGGTGCTTATTACTTTGTAAATGATTTAGAAAATGTTACCATCAACTTAGCACAATCTTTACTGAAAGAAAAAGCAAAGTTGAATGTAAATGTAGGATTTCAACGAGATGATTTAGATGATACCAAATCGATGACCAATAAACGAGTAGTAAGTGCAGTAACCTTCAACTATACACCCAGTGAAAAGCTATCGTTAGACATGAGCTATTCTAACTTTCAATCCTATATGTATATTAAACCACAAGTTATTGAAGACATACCACCACTGCAAAATATAGACACTTTAAACTTTACACAGCTTTCTCAAAATGCAAATGCTAATATCAATTATACGCTAAAAAATTCTAAGCAAACGGTACAAATGCTTTCCTTATCACTCAGCTTTCAAGATGCAGCAGATAAACAAGGTGGTGTAATTCGAAGTGGTAATGGTTCGCAATTTTACAATGCTATGTTAAGTTATACATTAGGCTTAGTGCCTAAGCGTATGAATATTAGTGCTGCATGTAACGCCAGCTATAATACCATTGGTACAAATAATTTTATGATGTTATCTCCCAAGCTTAGTGTGAGCAATAAATTCTGGAATAATCAGTTGCTCACAACTTGCGCTGCCACTTATAATATGAGCATAACCTCTGGTGCACAGCAAGTCAATGTGTTAAGTATACGAGCCCAAGCAGCCTACAGTTTATTCAAAAAGCATAAGATTGGTTTAGCAATAAATGCGCAAATGAAAAATAGTTTGTTGGGTAATACTACGGATGTTATTACAATGCTAAATTATAATTATGGATTTTGATGTAATTCTAGTATGTATTGATGCAAAGTATAAATTGTAATATTGTTTATAATTTGGGCACTTATGAATACTATACCACCTTATATTAAAATGTTTCCAGAGACAGTAGATGTTTTCGCTGACAGAATTGAAGAACATTCAAATTTCTTATTTCCTCTTTTTTCCATAGAGCTCAGTGCAATTAATCCGTCTTGGAATGGGAAAATTTACATGCTTCAGTTTAATCAAGATCCATATAATCGTAATAGAATTAGTGCTTTCAATGATTATTGTAAAGATTATATGATTGGATTTGATATAAAAGATGGAAAATATTCATTTAAAACAGATTTTAAGTTTTTTGAATTAAGTCCCGATTGGTTAAAATATTTTGAAGAGACCAAAAGTAGCTTTAATAAAACAAGAACATTTTACCAAAATAATGGAAAACTTCCAGATAAATCCTATGGCAAATCTGATCCATACGAACAAATTGGTGGTGAACCAGTATGGATACAAGGAGGAGAGGGGTTCGCGCCTTTAGATCCTAAAGGCAACAGCATGGAATTTATTGCAAGAGTAGATAGTAGTAACTATACTGATGACTCATGTCCTAAGGATATTTATTTGTTTTATAGTGATCATTGTAAAATGGCTGTACTCTTATACGAAATAACCTAGTACAAACTACTGCCTATCTTCTGAAATACTTTTCGATTTCATCTCAAGATTTTTAGATAATAAGATATCATTATTATAGCAGTTTATACATTAGTTCTAATCTATTAATAATCAACTAATAAGAACAATGCAATAGGTATGAATCAATTAAAAGGAAATATCAATAATCAATATGAAATCCTTACACAAGAAATCTATAGATGTTTATTAAATGCAGAGGGTTTTGAAAATATTGAAGTAAAGCACAATATTAAACTTTTGGGCAAGTCGGGTTGTAATCACCAAATAGATGTCTACTGGGAATTTATACTTGCGGGAGAAACTCACAGAGTTGCTATTGAATGTAAAAACTATACAAAGGAAGTATCGATTGCAAAAGTTCGTGATTTTTTTGGAGTTATTTATGATATAGGTAATATTAAAGGAATTTTTGTTACAAAGAAAGGTTTTCAAAGCGGAGCTAAAAGGTTTGCCGAATATTATGGAATAAGATTGAAGGAACTAAGAAAACCGCAAATAAAGGACTGGACAGGCAGGTTAAAAACGATTAAAGTTAAGTTTGAAGTTATGCCTATTGTTATAACTGCAATTATAGTAGAACCTGATTATGCTTGGATGATAAGTAAAGGTTTTATTAAATCAGAGGAAGAAAGACAAAAAATCGTTATCAATACAACAAATAAGCTAAATACAGAAATTTATATTTACGACGAGAATGACAATGTCTTAAATAGTTTTTTTAACCTTGAACAGAAATTGCCACATAATATGAAATCTAGTCAGGATCTTAAACATATATACGAATTTAACAATGGGTTTATGGAAAGCAATTTTGGTAAAATAAAAGTAAATTCTGTGGGTTTCAAATACGATATAAATACAAATTCTTCAGAACTTATATTGGAAGCTGAAGAACTTACTAAAGCAATAATCAAAGATATAAAAACTGGTGAGATGCAATTTATAAATAATGATGGTAGTATTAAGTAAAAGCATTTAATTATGTATCAAATTTTTTATGAATTGGCAAGAGTATTATTTTTAAAACCATAAATTAGGCAGCTAATGAGAAATAAATTAACTATACACAACAATATCTTATTCGAAAATATAAGATCTCTAATTCAGGAAGCACAACAGCATGTAGTTCGCAATATTAATAGCACCATGCTGATGACCTATTTTCAGATTGGAAAGATAATTGTAGAGCATGAACACCTTGCTGTCCCAGATGTTCCGCAGGGCATCTGGAACGATAGATAAATAGGATTTATAATGTTGGTGGCGGTTTTTCTATTTATACTCAACCAAGAGGTATCAATGAAGCCGTTAATAGAATGTCTATGAATGTTTTTCAAGCACCACCTCCGGATAGTTTGCCGAATATAATGCAGCTAAACCATCTTTTTTATGAAATATTTTCAGAAATAGTTCATTCTGGTTTTAATAAGGCTAAGAGTAAAACCAGTGATGTTGCAAGCTCATTTGTTTATGTTGGTACATCTATAGGATCCTCGGTTTATAATGCGGCTAACGAAATCATACATGAAGGTATTCATGATGGAGATGCATATGATAAAAACCTTTATTCTGCAAAAATCTATAAGTTAGAAAATTGGCGACTGAAGGTCGTAGTTGATTATCAGAAGGCGAAAAGTATGTCTGATGAAGACTATAATGAACTAGCACTTTCGACGCTTTCAGTTGTTTTTAACACTATTAAAATATTTCCAGAATTAAATTTGTATAAAACAGCAATAACTAACAAAATAGCGACAATTGGTGTTAATATTGCTATTAAAACTGTATTAAAAATTGGTGTCAAAAAAGTTCTTAACCAATAAGAATTATTCATTATGGTAGAAGTTATTATAGAAATTTTATTAGAATTCACGCTAATTTTTCCTGGTGCTTTTTTTAGATGGGCTATTTTCGGTTTTAAGGGAAAATACTCTGATTATTTAGAAGCTCCGCCTGGGGTTAATATTATTGTTGCAACAATATTTTTTTTACTGATTGGGTTAACTATAAAATTTATTTTATAAGTTGGCTTACAGAAATTAGCTTGCTAGTCCTTGCTGTCCCCAATGTTCCGTAGGGCATCTGGGACGATAGATAATAGGATTTATAATGTTGGTGGTGGCGGTTCTAATAATAATCCTGCTCCTAATATATAAATAAAATAAAGTGGTCAAATTTTATTATTAAAAGAGATTCAATTATTTTGGAACGAATTTTTCCTGAGCGATCTTATCCGCATTATCTATTTTCAGGCCATATTATAAATGATACTACTTTTATAATTACAAAACGTAAAGGCGTTTACCACACTCCAGAGAAAAAGATTATTGAATTAAATGATACTTTTCATTTTAGACAATATTCTCCAAAGCCTGTTTATCCTGATAAGTAAACTAGATATATCTATATGAAGAAATATATTCTTTTAGTATTATTTATTTCCCTATCAGCAAAAGCACACACTAGCCTTTCTTTAAATTCTAAAGATTAGATTCAACAGAGGTTTTCATGTTATACTAAACCGCTAACAAGGTATATAAAATAGTTGTATATTTGGTGGATGCGAACCATACAATTAAAGGCCCATTTAACGACAGCCGAACTTTCTGATAAAT
>CAYVXB010000043.1:0-16776 GCA_964454275.1 uncultured Chitinophagaceae bacterium
AATTTATCATCATCAAAACTTTCATCATTTATACTTTGTAGTAATGTTTGAAATTCGCTCTCATTCATTACTCTGCGATTATGTTCTCTAGGATAGTTAGGGTAATTGGGGTATGGCGATGGGTAGTTGTTTTCATTATTAGGATATGGTATTTGAAATACGGTACTAGTGTTTAATGGAATATATTGAACTTTGCATTTTCCAAAATTATCAACCATAATTTTACAACGCATACCCTCTTGTATTTGTAAATAGGACGAATAAACAACAGTGCTTAATCCTAGAATATTATTTTTTACAATTTTTACGAAATATCTTCCAGGATAAATATTGTTGAAAACTTGATTAGAAGCCCATTCATTATAGTCGTCACTATTATCTATAGATACTTGAATTAACTGAGTGGATGGGGCTACAATTTGTAGTACACTTGGGCGTGTGTATTGGCTAAAAATATGAACGTTGGTAAAAATTAGCAGCGTAATTAGTAGATATATTTTTCTCATAATAAAAATGTTTTTGTAAAGGTTAAGATATTGTTTAGTGCTAATAGTTTATTTGTTATAAGAATTTTAACATTTATGTTATTCTTTTTATTTATTCTTATTCATAATTGTTTTAACGATATAAGTTGAAGGAAGATTAAAGTTCGGTTTTGTGCCGAGTGGAAAAATACCGTATACTGTGCTGCCACTTCCAGAAAGACTAGCATATAAAGCGCCCTCATCATATAATAATTGTTTAATTTTTTTAATGTCTGGGAATTTAGCAAACACAGGCTCTTCAAAATCATTTATTAATCTCCCATTCCAATTTTCTATAGGTTGATAAATAATATTTTCTAATTTTTCTTTACGTTGTTGAGGTTTTATTTGTGAAAATGCCCAGGCCGTGGAAACAGCAATACCAGGATTAATGAGTATCCAATTATAATTATTCAAATTTATTTGTATAGGCTGTAATTTTTCTCCTTGAGCGCTAGCTATACAAGGTTGATTGTATAAAAAAAAGGGGCAATCGCTGCCCAATTGTAACGCTACATTTTCTAATTGATTAGTGTTTATATTTAGATCAAATAATTGCACAATTGTTTTTAGTGCAATGGCTGCATCGGCAGAACCTCCGCCCAATCCGGCTTCTGTGGGTAGCACTTTGTGTAAGTGTATAAAAACAGGTAACAACGAAGGAAACTTTTCTTTTAATAGTTGAAATGCTTTTACACACAAATTATCTGCTGGGTTTCCTTTAATATCCAAACCAGATTGAACAAACAAAATATTATCGATTTGATATTTAGTTTGCTTAGATAGGTGTATACTTTGTCGCACATTCTCTGTTAGAGGAAGTACCTCTAATGCATCGTACCACGGCAAAGGATAGAAAACAGTTTCAATGTTATGATACCCGTCACTGCGTTTATCTACTATGCGCAACCCTAGGTTTACTTTACAATTGGGGAATACCACCATCTATATATGTATCAATTTGAGAATGCAATAAAGAAAAACACTATGAAGATTTTCGATTATTAATTTCATCCCGTATAGCAATGGCTTTAATATAATCTTCTTGTTCTAACACCTGATTTAATAGTTCTTCTAACTCTTGTATAGAAAGCGTTTTAAGATTATTTTTAGATGATGTATTCGATTCTGTAACTGTTTTTTTCTTTTTAGTTTTAGTGCCTGCATCTTCCATTACAATACCAGCTGTATCCAATATATTTTCATATGTATATACAGGACATCCAAAACGCACGGCTAGAGCTAATGCATCAGAGGTACGGGAGTCTATTTCAACGGTATCATGTTCGCCTACGCAAATTAATTTAGAATAAAAAATACCTTCTTGTAAATCATTGATAACAACCTCTTGCAATGTAACATTAAATGCATCCATAAAATTTTTCATAAGGTCATGTGTTAATGGCCTGCTAGGTTGCATTTTTTCTAATGCTACAGCAATAGCTTGTGCTTCAAAACCACCAATAACAATAGGTAAGCGCCGTAATCCATTTACTTCTCCCAACACAATGGCATAAGAATGTGTCTGTGTAACACTATGTGAAAGTGCAATAATTTCTAGTTCTATTTTTTTCATGTGACTATTGCAAAATTAAATTATTGTTTTCTTTTTGGAATTTTACTTTTAAATTCATTTAATGACGATGTATTTTATGTAATAGTTCCATAGTCGTTTTTTCTTTTTCTGAAATATCTTTTAAGATTTCAGATGCTTGATGTATATATGTAATATTTGCTGTAGATGCTGCTTTATCAAACAAACTAGCTACAGAAGTCCATTGAGCTGCAACTTCTACAAACGATTGATGAGCAGATTTTAATTCCTCAAGTTTTAGTATTTCATAGCTTTCTTTTAAAAAATCTCTATATAAATTTCGAAAAAGCGCACCGCCAGTACCAGCCTTTTCCATTAACACAGCAGTGGTTTTAAAATCGCTTTCAATATGCTTAGTTTTTTTAAACCAATTAATAATTTCTGAACTAGTTTTTAATATACCCTTATAGCTAATATTTGTAATCGGTGGATTAAGATACTCTTGAGTATTATTTTTGATAGCATTAAGAATTGATTCTTTTATATTAAAAGATTTTTCGTTTTTGGTAATAGTGTAATATAGATTTTTTGAGGCCATAGGCCCTTTCTCTGAACGAGCTAATTCCAAGCTTTTCAAAGTAGTTTTAACTTTACCTCCCTGTTGTTTTGTATCTACTAAATATGCAAAGTCTTTGTCATAATTGTAAATAGCTGCATAGTGACCAGCAAAATGAATAGGGTTACTAAAATATTCGAGATGGTAGCAATCCAATTTCAATCCAACCACAATGTTCTGATCGAGTAAAGCCTTTACTTCATTCCAGGCCTTTTGCTTAGAAGTAGTTTCGTGTACCATTAACTTAAGATTCAGATTCCTAGCTATATTTTCAGTTAAAGCATCTGGTTTAATTCGACCTCCAATAAAAGGAAAATCCATTGTTTTCATGTTCCAGAAAATAAAACCTAACCCTTCTCCTAAACCAAAAAGCATAGGTTCGGACAATTCAATTCCTAGTTGTAATAACAACGTTCCGGTTGCAGTAGTTTCACAGTGTTGTCCATCGTATGAATTAATATTTTTAGTAGGCATAAGTATGAATTTCAAATTTGTTATTTGCTATTCTCTATGCTTTTAATTTTTTAACTGCTGCTGTTAACTTAGGAACGATTTCAAATAAATCCCCCACAATACCATAATCAGCTGCTTTAAAAAATGGCGCTTCAGCATCTTTATTGATTACTACAATTACTTTGCTACGATTAACGCCGGCCAAATGTTGTATAGCTCCGGAAATACCAATAGCAATGTATAAGTTAGGAGCAATAGCAATGCCTGTTTGACCAACATGTTCATGATGTGGCCGCCAATGTGCGTCGGCAACAGGTCTACTACAAGCCGTTGCAGCACCTAATGCTTTAGCCAAATCCTCTACAATACCCCAATTTTCAGGGCCTTTTAATCCACGTCCACCACTTACAACTATTTCTGCTTCAGTAAGTGGCACTTCGCCCGTTACTTTATCTGTTTTTACAATTTTAATTTTTGATGCTGAAACATCAATATTTAAAGAAGCTACCGTAGCCGTTCCTCCTGTTTCTACAACTCGAAATGCATTAGGGTTTAGTGAAATAATTTTTATAATTGTATTTACTTTTATGCATACAGAGGCTTTTCCAGAAAAAACATTTTTCTTTACCACAAATCCGTTAGAGATGTCAGGTAATGCAATAGCACCCGTTACTAATCCTGCTTTCAATTTAACAGACAAACGAGGTGCAACGGTTTTACCCACAGCATTATGTGAAAAGACAATTACATCAGCTTTAACAATTTGTACTACTTCTGCTAATACTTGCGTATATACTTGGGCATCTAAATTATTGAGTTGTTCATTAGCTATTTGATGTATTGTACTTACCCCATATTTTCCTAAAGCAGGCAAATCATCCTTTACAGTGCCCAACAAAATTCCCTCAGCTGTGGTGTTCAGTTGTTTGGCAACCTGTGCACCGTAACTCAATGCTTCGTGTGATGATTTTTTAATATGCCCATCTGCATGATCTATAAAAATAAGTACTGACATTTTTAGAATTATTTTTTTACTTTTTGATTGAGATTTTACTTAAACTTTTTTTGTATGCTGTACCCCATTCCCAATATTGAACACCGTTCATTATGTTTTTAGATTCCCCATATTCATCGAATATTTTGCTCATTATTCTTCGAGCCATAGCTAAATTATTCATGGCGTTAAAATCAGTAAAATAATCAACAAGCACTTTGTAAGCAATACTTGGCGAAAGATCTTCTGCGGCTATTGCCGATCCTATACGGTTCATAGATACAACTATTGATTCTAATATCCTATAAATTTTCTTGGCATCTTTTAATGAAATGGATATTTCTTCTTTCTTTTTTATTTTCTCATTTGCTAACTTTCTCATTACGTAATTTATTATATCACTTTACCTTCTTCGTGCAACAACCTCACTAACTCTTCTACATTGTCCGGACTTACTAATTTAACACCAGCTTTTGCTGGGGGTAATTCAAATTTTTCTATACTCGTTAAAGGCTCTACGGCAATAGATTCAACAACTTTTAAAGGTTTGGTACGAGCTGCCATAATACCTCTCATATTGGGTATACGTTGTTCCGCCATACCTTTTTGCGCACTTACAACTAATGGAATATTTACTTCTTCTGTTATTTCGCCACCTTCTATTTCTCTAGTAACTACAGATGTTGTACCATTCAATTCAAATTTTGTAGCTAATGCTATATAAGGTATATTCAGTAGTTCTGCTACCATACCACCTATAGAAGATCCGTTATAATCAATTGTTTCTTTTCCGGTAAAAACCATATCATAATTGCCTTGTTTGGCTACTTCTGCAATTTGACTAGCAATAAAAAAACTATCAACATTATTAGCATTTACACGAATAGCTTCATCACCTCCTAAAGCCAATGCTTTACGTATAATGGCTTCTGCATCAGCTTCTCCAACGGTGATTAAATGTAATTGGATTGATGTATCTTTTTCTTTTAATTCAATAGCCCTTACTAAAGCATACCATTCATCGTATGGATTGATAATGTATTGAACTCCTGCTTCAGCAAATTTGGTATTGTTATCGACAAATGCAATTTTTGCTGTAGTATCAGGTGTTTTGCTTATACAAACTAATATTTTCATAGAGAAAAATAAAATATATAAAATGATCGAGGCTTCAAAGATAATTGATTACCTTTTTGAATTAAATAAATTGCCTATTATTTTGCTTTAATGATATGGATAGAATAGAAAAATTAAAAACCTTTTTAGCACAACAACCCAATGATAATTTTCTACAACATGCATTAGCATTAGAATATATTAAAATAGGAGATGATCATTCTGCTCAAATTTTATTTGAAAACATTTTAAAAAGTAATCCCCAGTATATAGGATCTTATTATCACTTGGCTAAATTATTGGAAAGACAGGGGAATACAATACATGCTATGGAATGGTATGAAAGGGGAATGAAAATAGCTAAGGAGATCAATGACATCCACTCATACAATGAATTACAAGCCGCACATGAAGATTTAGCATACGAATAAACCTATAACCTTTCTTGAGCCCTTAACCAACGCTCTGAAATATTATTTTGGGTTGCTTGTATATAATCATCATGGGAGCACGCAATATAGGAGTGATCGAGTAATTGCATCCACCATCTGCCTGTACGCTTGCTTTGTAAAAAATGGGTACTTGTTTCTGCAAAAGCTACATGAAATTCATTAAAATATTCTCTATCCTCTAAAAAAGCCTCTTGTTTACCCCTATTCATGCCATCCATAAAATACCATAGCATCTGACTTATTTGTTTGGCAGTTAGGTGGTGCACATCTTTCTCCGCCAAAAAACCATAAATACCCACAGAACTAAGACGGTTGCTCATGCCCGCATATTGCATTAAGGTGCATATTTCTTCACCGGTTAATCCATTTGGACTTAATGTATTTGCAGGTGCACAACTATGTTGTATGGCAGCAATATCTATACTTAACATATTACTTTCTCTCAACACAGGCTCCATTTCTTCTATGCATTCTTTCACTTTTCCCAGACGGTAGCAATCTAACCTCAATTTATCAATAGTTTCTAAGACATGTGGATGTACATAATAGCTTTGAAAACCAATATGATTATAATGTTTTACGTAGTTGGGCTCTGTCGTTAACATTTCCAATAAAAAACAATCGCTTTTTTTGTTTGAAACATGTTCCAAATCAATACAAGCGTCGATGGCACAAAGTTCTATATAAGTGTCTAACGCTTTATACGCATGGTATTGACCTAAAGTAACATCATGCGATCCTCCTATAATTACTATCTTTTTTTTCAAAGGCAATAATTCTTTCACTACAGCCGTTAATGCTGCGTACGAATCTGCTAGCGTAGCACCTTGTTTAACATTTCCAATATCTGCTATTCTTATGTTTGTGTGCCAATGATACAATTCATAAAAAGCTTTGCGTATTGCGTTTGGTGCATCATCATCTACCATTGCCGGATCTGTCCCCCTATTTTCAACGCACCCAATAATAATCATATCTACCTCATCCAATATAGGCATAACTGTTTCATATGCTTGAATATGATACCCTATTTGATATGCATTGTACGATTCATATAACAACAAATCTTGCTTACGAATCGGTTCCATAAAATCAGTTAAAAAATGAAAAGGATTCATATAGTAGAATTTATACAAACATACGCCTCCGTTAAATATTTATTTTAAATGTCTCTCAAAATTTCGGAATGATACATTTTAAATGAAATATTCCTTACCTTTTCGTTCAACATTTAGAGTTAAACATGCGCATTAATACCCTTGAGGAATATAAAACGGCTTATCAAGAGAGCGTTACGCAGCCTGAAGTTTTTTGGGCAAATATCGCACAAACGTTTACTTGGCGACAGCCATGGAAGAGCGTACTAAAATGGGATTTTGAACAACCTAACATACAGTGGTTCGTAGGTGGTAAATTAAATATTACAGAAAATTGTCTTGATCGACATTTGCTTAAACAGGCTAATCAAGTAGCCATATATTGGGAGCCAAACAATCCTAATGAATCAAATAGAAAAATTACCTATCAAGAATTATATGAAGAGGTTTGTTGCTTTGCTAATGTTCTTAAAAATAATGGGGCAAAAAAAGGTGATCGCATTTGCATATATATGCCGATGGTTCCAGAGCTTACCATTGCTATATTAGCTTGTGCACGTATTGGCGCTATTCATTCTGTTGTATTTGGTGGATTCTCTGCAATGGCTTTAGCTAGTCGCATACAAGACGCTGATTGTAATATTATTATAACAAGTGATGGCGCTTATCGGGGCGATAAAATAATTCCCATGAAACAAACAGTAGATGAGGCTTTAGAAACTTGTCCATCTATACAAAAAACAATTGTCTATAAAAGAACGAATAATGAGATAAATATAACAGAAGGCAGAGATGTTTGGTGGCATGATGAAATAAAAAAGGCAAATACTACTTGTTTAGCGGAAGAAATGGATAGTGAAGATATGTTGTTTATTCTTTACACATCAGGATCTACCGGTAAACCAAAAGGTGTAGTGCATACGATAGGCGGTTACATGATATACACTCAATACACTTTTCAGAATGTGTTTCAATACAATCCTCCCCCTTTGGGGGAGTTAGAGGGGGCCGTTTATTGGTGCACAGCCGATATCGGTTGGATTACCGGACATTCATATATCGTATACGGTCCATTGCTTGCAGGAGCTACCAGCGTCATGTTCGAAGGAATTCCAACATATCCTGATGCTGGAAGATTCTGGCAAATTATTGATAAGTACAAGGTGAATATTTTTTACACTGCCCCAACAGCCATACGAGCATTAGAAGCTGCTGGAGTCGATTTTGTAAAACCGTATAATTTAAATTCCTTAAAAGTTTTAGGCACAGTTGGTGAACCTATTAATGAAGAAGCTTGGCATTGGTATAACACAAACATTGGAAAAAATAAATGTCCTATTGTAGATACTTGGTGGCAAACAGAAACTGGTGGTATAATGATATCTCCACTAGCGGGTATTACACCCACTAAACCTGGATTTGCTACATTTCCTCTACCAGGCATACAGCCCGTTTTAGTAAATGACAAGGGAGAATTTTTAGAAGGAAATAATGTAGAAGGAAATCTATGTATTCAATTCCCATGGCCATCGATAATAAGAACTACTTATGGCGACCATGAACGATGCAAGCAAAATTATTTTTCCACCTATAAAAATTTATATTTTACAGGTGATGGATGCAAACGAGATGAAGATGGATATTATAGAATTACTGGTCGTGTAGATGATGTCATCAATGTTTCAGGACATCGTATTGGAACGGCAGAAGTAGAAAGTGCCATTAATATGCATCCTGATATTGTAGAAAGTGCTGTGGTAGGATTTCATCATGAAATAAAAGGACAAGGTATTTATGCATATGTTATTTGTACAAATTCAAATAAAGAAATAGACGGATTACGAAAAGAAATTATAGCTGAAGTAAATAAAATAATTGGCCCTATTGCCAAACCAGATAAAATTCAAGTAGTAAGAGGATTACCAAAAACTCGTTCTGGAAAAATAATGCGTCGTATTTTAAGAAAAATTGCGGAGAGGGATATAAATAATTTAGGAGATACCTCAACGTTGCTTGATCCTACTATATTGGAGGAAATTAAAATAGGTGTTGTGCATTAATTTACAGCTTTATTGGCACAGCTACTACTGGCAAAGGCTTCCGGTTTAGCTTTAAAAGCAAATCCCATTCCTAAGATATAACCCATGGCTTCTTTTAGTGCATCATTACTTTTAAAATGAGGATTCGTATTTATATCAGCATGCACCTCCATATCCACATCATATTCAGTAAATAAATCACATAATTCATATGCAATATCAATACTTTTAGCTACTTCAACCAACATACGCTCTTTAATGGCAAATTTTTTAGTTGTTTTTTCATTATGAATATACATAAACCCTCCTCGACCTTCTCGTAAAAAAACAATAACCGTTGCAAACTCTGTTTCTGTTCCCTTTACTTGGGAGTCTGTTCCAATGCAGACCTTAAGCTTATAGCCTGCTGCTGTTTCTTTTTGTATAGCAGCCTCTACAGCTTGTTTAATTGGAATACCAATTGTTTCACCATTAAATTTTCTCCATATCATACTATTTATTTCAAATTATAAATAAATTTTGATACGCATTTTGTGTTTTATTCATTCAAAACGTATAATTCAACATAATTTCTTTAAACTAACATCAACAAAGGTTCTTCTAACAATTTTTTCAATGTTTGTAAAAATGCAGCAGCTGTTGCGCCATCCACTACACGATGATCACAACTTAACGTTACTTTCATTACATTGCCAACTTTAATCTCTCCACCTTTTACAACCGGTATTTGGTGAATAGCACCTACCGCTAGTATACATGCATCTGGTGGATTAATAATCGCTGTAAATTCATCAATACCAAACATTCCTAAATTAGATATAGTAAATGTATTCCCCTCCCAATCACTTGGTTGTAGTTTTTTATTTTTAGCTTTTTGCGCATATTCTTTTACCTCTTCAGCAATTTGGGATAATGGTTTATTATCAGCAAAGCGAACTACAGGAACGAGTAATCCTTCTTCCACGGCGATAGCTACACCAATATGTATGTGATGATTATACCGAATAACCTCTCCCAACCAAGAAGCGTTTACTGCTGGATGTTGTCTCAGCGATAATGCAACAGCCTTAATAACAATATCATTAAAAGAAATCTTGATGCTACTTACTTCATTTAATTTTTGTCTACTTTCTACTGCCTTATCCATATTAATGGACATGGTTAGATAAAAATGGGGTGCACTGAATTTACTCTCACTTAAGCGGCGAGCAATGGTTTTACGCATGGATGAAATAGATACATCTTCAAAACTCTCCGAAAAAGCACTGGAAACTGCGGAAACTTTTTTCGTTTCTATCGTTTTTTTATTTATTTCTGTATGAGGAGTATAATTGTCAATATCCCGTTTTACAATACGTCCCCCATCACCAGAACCTTCTACAGCACTAAGGTTGACTCCTTTTTCTGCGGCTACTTTTTTGGCCAGCGGTGATACTTTTAATCTGCCATTGTTTGCAAGTTCTTTCTCATCTACAACACTTGTTTTAGTAGTGTTTGTACTTGTTTGTAAACTATTTGAAGCAGGTGTTGTAGCATGTTGTTTATTGGTTGATTCGATCAACTCTTCAATATTTTCACCTTGTTCGCCAATAATAGCCAACAAATCATTAACTGCTAATTTTTTTCCTTCATCAACGCCAACATATAACAATACACCGTCTTTATAACTTTCTAAGTCCATTGTAGCTTTATCCGTCTCAATTTCTGCTAATACATCTCCTTGCTTCACTATATTTCCTACTTTTTTATGCCATGCAGCAACAACTCCTTCTGTCATGGTATCGCTTAATCGGGGCATTAGAATAACTTCAGCCATATGAATGATTACAAAATATTAAATAATAAAATTTGAAGTAAAATTAAGTAAATTAAGAACAGGACTAGAATATTATTCTGATAGGGGGTTATGATGATACTTTGATGAGAAAGACATTACACAGCCTACTATTTCTAATTTTATTAAAGCGTTGATGCCTTATCTAGCCTTAAAACCAAAATTAAGCCTAATACCCAACATTTGCCAACGTTTCATATTCATCAACGATTCTCGATAGGCTGTTCCTAAACCTATTTGGTAGTAGGGCCCCACATTTAAATTGAACTGATTATTCTTCCATACAGCAATTTGAGCAGAGGCATTGAAATGCCATTGCGTAGGTTGTGTTAATGCATTGTCTTTGTAGAAGATATTACTTTGTTTATCATAATAAATATCATCAACATATAATTGCTTTAGTATAGAAGCTCCAACGTTAAGTGAAATGGGTAATCGAGATTGTGGGTTTACTTGAAAACCTATAGAAATAGGAATTTCTATAAAATTTTGGTGAGTGGTATAACGGTTAATCATACCATTAGGGGAGTTATTTATATAATAACTATTTACTTGCATAAAACCCTCATTTCCCCGCCGTACGACATTTTGGTAATTAACCAACTCGCCCAACAACCTATGTGTAGAAAGTGACGTGTATGCCAAGCCCCCACTTATAGAAAATCCTTTAATGAGAGGCACGGCTATTCCTACACCAAAACGGTAAGAATACGTGTATTTAATTGTTTTACGATCATTTGCATCATCATCTCGCAAAACCACATTGTCAGAAGGTATCTCCGATTGCCAAGAAGCTCCATTGTCCATATACATAGACCATTGTACAGCTACTCTAGCATTAATTTTTTTCGGTTGTAAAGCTGAATTTGAAAACAATCCTATTTGACTCGCATCAATTGGTTGAATTTTTATATTTGGGGTATTTGCTAAAAGATTTGATGGGCTGTTGGAAACAAAAGGAATATCTATCCTCGAATGTGCAGCAATAAGATCATTATGCCTAGATTCTAAATAAGCATTCTTATCAGCTTTTATTTTAACATTTTTGTTGAAGGCCACATTATCGGTATTATCATCCATTTGCGTTACATGCTTTTTGTGAGTTTGTTTATCATGGATGGTATATGAATGATTTTCTTTATTAACAAGAGGCTCTAAAATTGATCTACTATGGTTTAAAGACACTTTAGAATTAAGTGTATCATTTTTTAGTTCTGTATCATTATTGGATGAACTTATCTTATTATTATTTTGTTTAGCTGATTGATTTGTTGTGTTGATTGCAATAGGAGAAACTTGCTGCTTTGTGGTGGTAGTATTGTTTACATAACATACTAAATACCAACCGATTACACTAAGAAGGCCCAATATCAACATAGCCGCAAGGAACTTCCCCCAGAAAAAAAGGTTTCCATTAGGTTTAGGTAGCCTGTTTTTAATTTGCTGCCAAGCCTTTGGAGATGGGGGCACCTCCCAGTTATTAAACAACTCTTTTAAATTTTTTTCAAATTCATTGCGTTCCATACACTTTGGTTTTTCATTTTTTAGCTTCTTCTAACTCTGTTTCAATCCATTTTCTTAAAATTCCCCTGGCTCGCAAATACTGAGAACGAGAGGTGCTTTCACCTATATCCAACATTTCACCAATTTCTACATGCGAATATCCTTCTATAGCGTATAAGTTAAACACTGTTTGATAACCTGAGGGCAGCCGCTGAATAATTTCTGCTAACTGCTTTGCTTGAAGCCCTGCTATGGGACTAATATCTTTCGACATTTGCTCGGGAACCACTTCCACGTCAGCTTCTTGGCTATATTTTTGATTTTTACGTAAATAATTTATAGCTGTATTTACCATAATACGCCTGATCCAGCCTCCGAGTTCTCCATCTCCTTTAAACTGTTCGAGATTATTAAACACTTTAACAAATCCTTCCTGTAAAACGTCCTCAGCCTCATACCACGATTTAGTATACCTGTAACAAACGGTTGTCATCAGTGGTGCGAAATGCTCGTACAACTTTTTTTGTGCGTCTGTCTTGCCTTTTAAGCAATCACTTAATACCTTTTTTTGATCGAACATTTGCCTATCTGTGGGTTTGACACTTTATTTATTAAAACCGTTGCATCTTATAGATATTTGCAATTGTAAAAGTACAAATTACATACAATTTATCTTATGAACGATTCAGAGTTAGACCCTTTTGCATCAATAAAGATACCCGAATATAGGCATTTAATAACAGGTCGTTTTTTATTTATTATGGCTCTTCGAATGATGGGAACCATAGTCGGCTGGTGGATGTATGAATTGACTAATGAACCTTTCTCTATTGGTTTAATTGGTTTAGCAGAGGTTATTCCTGCTGTAACAACGGCATTATACGCTGGGCATGTTATTGATCTTAGTGATAAAAGACGATTACTCCTAAAGGGCGTGTTATTTTATAGTTTTTGTGCTTTGATTTTATTTCTCTTATCAACTAAATTCTCTTATTATCACATTAAAAGCCATTTTATTATACTACTTATTTATGGTATAATTTTTTGCACTGGCATTATTAGATCCTTTACTGGTCCAACATTTAGTGTAATGATATCGTACATTGTTCCCAAATCTATGCTACAAAATGCAACTACATGGAATCAGGGATCTTGGTTAATGGCTTCCATAGCTGGGCATACTTTAGGAGGGTTTTTAATAGCCTTTGGAGGCAATACAATGGCTCTTTTGAGTACAGTTGTATCTATGATCATAGCATTCTTTGTTTTAGTACAACTAAAACCTAAGCCGGCCTTAAATGAAAAGGGAGAAAAAAAAACTTGGGAAAGCATTAAAGAAGGAATAGTATTTGTGTTTAAGACTAAAGAATTACTGGGAGTTTTATCATTGGACTTATTTGCGGTTCTATTCGGGGGCGCAGTGGCTATGATTCCTGTATATGCTCATGATATTTTAAAGATAGGTCCTCAGGGTTTTGGTTGGTTAAATGCTGCTGCTGACATAGGAGCTGTTTGTAGTGTGGTTTTACTAACCCTGTTTCCATTGCGTCATAAGCAAGGAAAAATAATGCTTTGGGCTGTAGCGGGCTTTGGTGTATGTATTATCATCTTTGGCTTATCAACAATATTTTGGCTTTCTTTTATAGTTCTACTTGTTAGTGGTGCATTAGATGGGGTAAGCATTGTAATACGAGGGGCCATATTACAATTAAAAACTCCCGACCATATGCGAGGAAGGGTATTAAGCGTTAATTCTATATTCATTAATTCCGCCAATGAATTGGGTCAATTTGAAAGTGGCTTGGCTGCAAAATTAATGGGCGTAGTTCATTCTGTTGTATTCGGTGGTTGTGTAACATGTTTAGTAACAACGGTAAGTTGGTTCAAAATTCCAAGCCTCAAAAAGATAAAATATTAAGAAATTTCTTCCATTATCCTTTCTAGCACAAGATATACTGCTGGGCATACAGTGGTATTTTTTAAGGTTAGGGCTATTCGCTTTAATAATACATCTTCATCTGTGTATGGATAGCGGGAACAATCAGATGGACGAACATCATATATACTACAAATATTGTCTTTTCCTAAAAACGGGCAAGGCGGTTGCCTTAATACATAATCACCTTCCTCATCAAGATATAAGTACATATTAATAAAAGCGGATTCTTTTATTTTTAGGTATCGTGCAATACGTTTAATGTCGGGCACCTTAAATCGAGGAGAATGATGTTTGCAACAATTACCACAACTCAAACAATTTATTTTACTGAAGACATCATCATGAAAAGATTGTAACCGAGATAAAACTTTATTTTTGTCTACTTTTTGTAAATATTGTTTGTATACTTTTTGTTTTTCTTTAGCTCTACTAGGCCAGTTTTTTAATGCAACAATAGACATTACAATAATTGATTAAGATTCATTATATAAAGTTTATCAAATACTTTATGAAGTGAATAACTTTGTATCCATTTAAAGAAAATCTTTGTGATAGAATCATTACGAGAACATTGGCTTCTGCTTATTTCAACACCAATTTATCTTGTTATAATAGGGGCAGAAATAATTTGGAGCAATTACAAGAAACAGGAAACCTACAGCTTCAAAGATACAACACAAAACATATACCTTATGCTTGTAAACACATGCATTGATGTAGTTTTTCGTGGGGTATATATTTTTATTCTAGATATATGCTATCAACATCGTTGGATAAATATTGAAAATGTTGTTCTGTATTGGGCAATATTACTGGTATTGGAAGATTTTATGTACTATTGGCTACACCGCTTTGATCATGAAATTCGCTTATTTTGGGCTGTTCATGTAACCCATCATTCTTCTCCAAAGTTTAATTTTACAGTGGGTTTTCGTTCTTCTGTTTTTGAGCCATTGTATCGGTTTATTTATTTTATACCATTAGCTTTTATAGGTTTTAAGGCGTTAGACATTGCTTTTATTTATTCCCTAACCCAAATTTGGGGAATTTTAGTGCATACAGAAAAAATTTATACACTTGGCTGGCTGGAGGCTTTACTAGTAACGCCTTCACATCATCGTGTACATCATGCAAGCAATCCGAAATACTTAGATAAAAATTTAGGTATGCTTTTTATTATTTGGGATAAACTGTTTGGAACTTTTCAAAAAGAATTACCAAAAGAAACATATCAAATCATAAAATATGGGTTAACTACGCCAATGCAGAAAGAAACACCCGGAAATCTTATATTTTATGAGTGGAAAAATATTTGGAAAGACTTAAAACAACGTATTTCATGGAAATTAAAATGGCGCTATCTCTTTGGTCCGCCGGGATGGAGCCATGATGGAAGCCGTAAAACCAGTAAACAGTTGAGGGAAAATGAAGATCATTCTAAAGCTACTTCTTCATAATTATTCAACCGATCAAAATCTAATATCGTGTGTCTCTTGTTTTCTGATCGATAAAACATGGGCACAAAGCGAGCTCCATAAATAATTTCCTGACTGGTATAAGATGTACGAGCTAGTACGGTATTTGAAAAATGTTCATCGAATGCACTAATAAAAACCATTACTTCCATTTTAGTTTTTTGTAGTTCTTCTTTGGTAAGATTATATAATGGGCTGTTTTCATTGATTGGATGTACTACTGTCCAACTTAAAGTAAGAGTTAAAACTTGAGAAAGCTCTAAATCCATTGGAAAGAAACGATTGAATGATCGACCATCTTCTTCTACAGTTAATCCTAAAGTTAATTTTGCTTGTGCATTAGAAAGAATTGTGTTTTTGTGTGGTGCTAAACGAAACATTAACGCTTTACCTTCTTTATAAGGTGCAATAACAGCATGAGTGGTAAATTTTAAATACGCTTTGGGTTGAGAGAAGCGGCCATACATAAGGCCCGCAGCTAATGCAAAGCCTAACCAACCTGTAAATGTTTCTATCGAAGAAATAACATTAGCTATGGTTCCAGAGGGTTGGATACCTCCATAACCAACAGTAGTAAACGTTTGGCAACTAAAGAAAAAAGCATCTTCTAATTTTTTCCACCAAACAATACTTGTAGTACCTGTTAAATTTTCAAAGCCCGCTAATAAATAACAACAAGCAAAAAAAATATTTATTAATATATATATACTAAATAATATGAATACAAATTTTTTGGTAGACATTTTCAGTAAAACATGGTACCAACTTATCTTCTCAAAAAAACCAATGCCTTTTTTTAAAACATTAGCCGATCCATCTCGATTGAGAAATCTACTACCGTATGCAGAAGAATTTACACCAAAACCGGTATCTTGAATGGTCGATGCTTTCTTATTAAGACGTTTTGATAATGACATAAGTAATTGGAGCTATATTTTTATATCAAAACTATCTAACTATTAGTATAAAAGGGAAAAATATATTTAACGAAAAAATTGAACTTGAAGCCTTAAAAATGAACGTTTTACTGTATAGTATAATTCTTAATAAATTGGATTACTGCATTCCCCCAAACCTTATTAAGGTTCCGCCAGCAACAATAGATCTCTTTAATCTTTTTTTATTGTGCTTGCGAACGAAACGGGTATTGCTAATGAAGTATGAGTATCTCTCAAAATAATAAATTTCTTGTATAATAAG
>CAYVXB010000044.1:0-16572 GCA_964454275.1 uncultured Chitinophagaceae bacterium
CCCATACGTTTCTGGCCTGCGGTCTCTAAAGAATTGCCAAGTAGCTCGCACTTCCTCAATCATATCTAAATCAAATTCTGCAATTAATAATTCATCTTTATCTTCGGATGCACAAGCAAAAATTTCTCCACGGGGATTAACAAAATACGATGAACCATAGAATTTGCCTACGTTCCACGGCTTTTCGGTCCCCACCCGATTAATACATCCCATAAAATAACCGTTTGCCACAGCATGTGCAGGTTGTTCTACTTTCCAAATATATTGCGATAAGCCGGCTACGGTTGCAGAGGGATTATAAACGATTTCAGCGCCATTTAATCCTAAAATTCTAGCACCATCTGGGAAATGGCGGTCGTAGCAAATATAGACGCCCACTTTGGCATATTTTGTTTGAAATACAGGATAGCCAAGGTTTCCAGGCTTAAAGAAAAATT
The DNA here is from genome assembly GCA_964454275.1 of uncultured Chitinophagaceae bacterium. GTDB lineage: Bacteria > Bacteroidota > Bacteroidia > Chitinophagales > Chitinophagaceae > CAYVXB01. Next base: position 438 of record CAYVXB010000044.1, read on the forward strand.
TCTCCCAAAATCCAGAAGTATGTGGAATATGATTTTTTCTATACTTTCCTAAATATGTTCCATCTGCATCAATTACAGCAGCGGTATTATATAGTACACCTGCTTGTTCTTTTTCATATACGGGTGCAATGATAACCATGTTATATTTTTTAGCATAAACGGCTAGCCGTTCTGTTGTAGGACCAGGAACCGTTTCAGCCGATTCATACCATTTTTTATCTTGCCCTGGACAGAAATAAGGGGTATTAAAAATTTCTTGTAAGCATAATATTTGTACGCCTTTTTTACCTGCTTCTTCAATAAGCGGAATATGTTTTTGGAACATCGCTTCTTTAATTTCAGCAATGGTTCCTTCGCCTTCCGTTTTAGGAAGCGACATTTGGATGAGTCCGGATTTTATAATTCTCATTGATTATGAATTTAGAAATGGTTATTTAATATTTTATTATTTGGTTTAAGTGATGTTCTAAATGGTTTACATAATCATCAAATAAAAATTCAAGCGTAATATTGTTTTGTCCAGTATTACATTCTTTTATCATGCTTTCTTTTGGAATTAATTTTATAATTGTTAATAAATGCTTATTATAAACTGTCCAATTGAATTTATTCCATTCATTTTGATTGTATGAAATTGTTGGCTTTTGTTCAAATTGAGCCCTTACAAATCTTTGATGATTATTAGTAGCACTGTCTATTAAGTGTCCTACAATTTCTTTTTTACTCCATTTGGCTGGTATTGGTTTAGATGAAAATTCTACCTCAGGAATCTGCATCATTAAACTTGGGATAGTATCACATAAGAATTTTAATTTTCTAATAGATGTTTCAACCATATAATAATCGTTAAATACTATGAGTTACAAATATAGATGGGTCTTTTCAAAAAATATAATCCTATTTTAGACCTATTGATTAAAGAAAGAGTTCTGTAAATCATGAACGTTGCTTGTCATCTCGACTGAAAGGAGAGATCCCTCTCCGCCTTTGGCGGATCGGGATGACAGAGAGCAAATTATTTGTCACGCCCTTTTATATTATAGAGGAAATTTTATTTCGTTTTATAAACTTACCATAACCCTTGTTAATTCGGCAGTTATTATTATCAATGACCACTTTTCCTCTAAGTAATACAGTTTTTACTTTCCCAATTAACTCCCAACCTTCGTAAGCGGAGTAATCAACATTCATGTGATGTGTTTTTGCAGAGATGGTATGTTTTTGATTAGGATCAAAAATGATAATATCAGCATCACTGCCAACAGCAATGGTTCCCTTTTTAGGAAACATGCCAAATATTTTTGCAGGATTAGTACATGCCACTTCTACATATTTATTCAGAGTGATTTTATTTTTATGTACGCCTTCGCTGTAAAGCAATTCCATTCTATGTTCTATGGCAGGATGCCCATTAGGAATTTTTGAAAAATCATTTTTACCCATTAATTTTTGTTCCCATTTAAATGGACAATGATCTGTTGCTACAACTTGCACTAATCCTTGATTAATTCCTGCCCATAAAGTTTGTTGATCTTTTTTTTCTCTCAATGGCGGACTCATCACCCATTTTGCTCCATCAAAATCTTTCTGATATAACGATGCATCTAATGTTAAATATTGAATACAGGTTTCTACAAATATTTTTTGATTTCTTCTTGTGGCATTGCGAACAGCATTTAATGCACCTTCACAAGTTAAGTGCACAATGTATCCTGGACAGTCAGTGTAATTCGCCATGTCAACAAAACGCTCGGAAGCTTCTGCTTCTGTTACTTCTGGTTGAGATAGATAATGATATAAAGGAGATAATTTTCCTTCGGATTTATGTTTCGCAATTAAATAATCAATCATGTCTCCATTTGTCGCATGTACATTAATTAATCCGCCACAAGCTTTTACTTCTTCCATTAATCCAATCATTTGTCTATCATCAATCATCAGCGCACCTTTGTATGCCATGAATGTTTTGAAAGAAGTAATGCCTTCTTTTTCAATAAAATGTTTGATTTCCTTTTTTGTATTTTCATTAAAATCGGTTACGGCCATATGAAAGCTATAATCGCTTACACAATTATGATCTGATCTTGATTTCCATTCTTCTAATGCCGATTGCAAAGAATTGCCTTGTTTTTGTAAAATGAAATCGATGACTGTTGTAGTGCCACCAAATAATGCAGCTCTAGTTCCTGTCTCATAATTATCACTCGAAAACGTTCCCATAAAAGGCATATCTAAATGCACATGGGGATCAATTCCTCCGGGAAAAATTAGTTTATTGGAAGCATCTATTTCTTGATCGGCTTTAATATTCAAATTTTTTCCAATAGCTGAAATAGCTTCTCCTTCAATAAAAATATCTGCAATATAATTATCGATTGCGGTAATGATTCTTCCGTTTTTTATGAGCGTTTTCATTAGACATTTATTTTTTTAATTTAAGATTTTTATGTCACCCCCTTCGGGGGTTTAAACGGCTGCTTATTTGTCTACTACAATAATATCAGCCTTTCAGGCTTTATCCAAATTTCGCAAACGATTTTTATTAAAATGGCTGCAAATTGCACATACAATCTATAATCCCGAAGGGATAAAATGATTATAGAAAAAAACATTGCGTCAAAAATAATAAAATCCCGAAGGGATGTAATGATTATAGATAAATATGATATAAAACAATAAAACCCCGAAGGGGTGATATAATCAATACTTCGATTTAATCATAAAATTCAAATAAATATTTAGGATCATAACCTACATTAAATTTCTTCAAAAATTCGACATATTCTTCGTTAAATGTTTTCTTTTTATGATGTTCTTTTTGTTGTAAAATGTAATTGTAAACCGATTCAATTTGCGAATGGGCGTATGAGAAAGCACCGTAGCCTTCTTGCCATGAAAATTTTCCCTTTACTAATCGTTTATCATTAATGAAATTAGTGGAATTATTTTTTATATCCCTCACTAAATCTGATATAGCCATGGATGGCCTTAAACCAATAAAAGCATGAATATGATCAGGCATTCCATTTACAATAATGGGTTTTTGCTCTTTGCCTTTAATGATTCCGGCAATGTATTTATGCAATTCACCTTCCCACACTGTTGAGATAAGATTTTCTCTTCCTTTTACTGCAAATACAATTTGAATATAGATTTGAGAAAATGTTCCGGGCATTTTTTTGTTTTGAATTTTTAACGAGGTGTGTTTATTGAATTCATTATTTGCTCAACGTCCGCATAGCCCTTTTTGTTATGTAAGCTGTCTCTTTTGTTTGGCTTTCTGCATTCCATCGGTTACACAAATCTTTTACCCATTTAGGTTGCGATTTACTAGCATCATTCAGCCAATTTCCTACACTATTTTGAACATATTTTGAAGAGTCAGATTTTAGTGGCTCTAAAATAGATAATCCCAAAGAAGGGTTTTGTTTTAATGTTTCAATATGTGCACACCAAACGCCTCTTGGCCGTGTTGCCTCACTCGAAAAACGTCTTATATTTTCATCTTGAGAGGTTGCAAATGGAGCAAGGATGCTAATACTTTTTTGTGTATGTTGAATAATGAGGGGTCTAGTGGCAAACCATGCGCTTTCTCGAACACCAAAATGGTTATCGGCAGCGAAGGGTTTGATTTGTTGAAAGATTTGTTGTAAACTCAATTGAGCGTTATGTCCCACGGTGTATGTTGCCCAACATCTAACCAGGTCAGATGTATGGGTTGAAATGATTTTTAAAAATGCTGTGTCATTATTTTTTGTAGAAAGGTTATAGAGTGTTTTTCCGATTTCAGCTTCAATAGTGGTTATGGTTTTTTTTTCTAATGAATTAATAGTTTTAATAATAGGGTTTAAATAATCCTTTCTGCTATTTTGCATCAATAAACTTTTAAGCAAATTTTTTCTATCTACAGCTAACCATTCCACCAAATTGGCTGTTTCCATTTCACCTTTATTGAGTTGAGCTAAAACCTCTTTGGGGATATCAGCAATTGTTCTTGCCCCTTTGCGTTTTACAAGATTCATTGTTATAAATATTAAACCGACTAAAAAATAAAAGGTTTCTTCATTCAACATTCATCATTTAAAATTCAACATAACTTCAAACTATTTCCCAATATCTTCATTCCACAAGCTTGGATTTTCTGCAATGAATGTACGCATCATTTGAATGCATTCTTCATTGTTTAAATCAATCACCTCTACACCATGTTCTCTCATGAATGTTACTGCTCCAGGAAAAGTTTGGGATTCGCCCACAATTACTTTTTTAATATTAAATTGTACGACAGCACCAGCGCATAAATAACAAGGCATTAGTGTAGAATATAAGATAGCGTCTTTGTAATTGCCTACCCGACCAGCATTGCGCAGGCAGTCAATTTCAGCATGGGTAACAGGATCGCCATCTTGTACTCGTTTATTGTGTCCACGACCTACAATTTTTCCGTCTTTTACTAAGACGCTTCCGATAGGAATGCCGTTTTCGCTTAATCCTTTTTTTGCTTCGTCAATTGCGGCTTGCATGAATGGGTCCATTTTTTTTATTTTGATGAAGTATACTAATTATTATCTACTAAATAAATTATAATTTATTTAGTAGATTTTTTGCTACCTGACTTATTCATTTTCATTTAACATTCAAAATACAACATTCAACATAATATATAGCTATTTTTTTCGCATCATAATCATATAGCTGATTCCAGCAATAAAAAATCCAACAAACCAAGCATAATTATATAATCCTGAAATCCAATGTGGTATTATGTCTTGTGGTATAATTTTTATTGTTGTTAAAAATCCAGGAATATTAGGAAGTATGCCTAAGATTAAAGCAATAATGGCACAACGATTAAATCCATTCTTAAAGGTGTATAGTCCTTTAGGTTGATATAAATCGTTTACAACTAGTTGTTGTTTTCGAATGAAATAATAATCAGCGATCATAATTCCGCCGATAGGCCCTAATAAGCTGGAATAACCAACTAGCCACGTAAAAATATAACCATTAGGATCTGCAATTAATTTCCATGGGAAAATAAGAATGCCGATAATACCGGTAATATATCCACCTTTTTTAAAATTGATTTTTGTAGGTGAAAGATTAGCAAAATCATTTGCAGGGCTAACAATATTTGCAGCAATATTGGTTGCTAATGTAGAAATAGCAACAGCTATCATAGCAATGCTTACTAATAATTTGCTACTAAATTTCCCGGCTAAAATAACAGGATCCCAAATTGTTTCTCCATAAATAATTACAGTGGCGGATGTAACGACTACACCTACAAAAGCAAATAGCGTCATGGATGGTGCAAGTCCAATAGCTTGACCTACAACCTGAGCTTTTTGACTTTTAGCGTATCGAGTAAAATCAGGAATATTGAGGGAGAGTGTTGCCCAAAAACCGATCATACCCGTTAACGCAGGAAAAAAGAAATGAAAAAAATCTGTAGTGGAATTAAATTTTGAAGGTTGATTTAAAATAGGACCTAATCCATTACCTGCGTTAATGGCCCAAAATAATAAGGCTAATGCGGCAACAGGTAGAAATATAGCTTTAAATACCAATAACTTTTTAATGCTTTCTACACCTAAATACACAATAAACATATTCAATAACCAAAATGCAAGGAAACAAATAGCAGGACCCGTATGCAATCCAAAAGATGCAGGAAAAATTTGCGGTAATGTTTCTAGCGATGGAATCCATAAGCGTAACATTTGATACAAGGCGAATCCACCAATCCAGGTTTGAATACCAAACCAACCGCAAGCAACAATAGCTCGAAGTATAGCAGGAATATTAGCGCCTCTTGTTCCAAAACTTGATCGAGCAAAAACGGGAAATGGGATACCATATTTTGCCCCAGCTCTTCCATTTAATAGCATTGGAATTAAAACCACTGTATTACCTAAAAAAATAGTAAGTATTGCTTGCCACCAATTCATACCTCCACCAATTAATGAACTGGCTAACATATACGTAGGAATGCATAAGCTCATGCTAATCCAAAGTGCAGCATAGTTCCACGTGTTCCATGTTCGTTTGTTTTCTGAAATAGGGGCGAGGTCTTCGTTGTAAAGGGATGAATTTTTAATAGGAGATGGTTGCATTTTTTAATGCTGAATTTAGCATGATGAATGAATACGTCATTGATAGGATCCCGCTTTAGCGGGGGACAAAGCAATCTTTTTGCTAATTAATTTTAGATTGCTTTGCTCCACTATGTTTTGCTACCAATGACGATAAAAATTATGAAAGAGGTTCAATGTATGCTGTTCTTTTGGGTATTGTTTAATGTAATACAGTTATTTTATCATGCTGAATGTAGTGAGGCATCTCTCAAAATAGTACATTCCTTCATTAATCCTCATCTCTAACAATATGCACACTGGCGCTACAGCCTAGTCTATCTGCTCCAACTTGAATAAGTTCCTTGGCAAAAGCAGCGGTTCTAATACCTCCTGAGGCTTTAATTTTAACTACTTCGGGTAAATATTTACGCATTAATGCAACGGCTTCTACAGTTGCACCCTTTTCTGCGTAACCCGTAGAGGTTTTCATAAAGTCTATACCTGCAGCACCATATATATCGCAACAACGCATAATTTCATCGTTAGTCAGTATACCACTTTCTACAATTACTTTTATTATTTTTTGTTTATTATGAATAGGGGGTAAAATATGGTTGATTTCATTGGCTAAATAAATCCAATCCTTATTTTTTAAGGCAGCAATATTGATAACTACATCTAATTCATCTGCACCATCTACTAAAGCTAATATTACTTCGGCTACTTTGGCTTCAATGGCTGAATAACCAAATGGGAAACCTATAACTGTAGCCGTTTTTACATTACTGTTCTTAGTATATTGTTTAGCTTGTTTTACAAACAATGGTGGTACACAAACTGCTGCAAATTGATATTGTATAGCTTCTTGACAAAGCTTTTCTACTTCGGATAATAGCGTGGTTGGCTTTAGTATAGTGTGGTCGATGTAGGAACTGAGGTTCATGTGATAAATAAATAAAATAAGAATATTTTATAATTAGCTATGCTTCTCCGCTTCTTTTAAAACCAATTGTTGATCTGTTTTTTTCATTCTTTGCGATAAGATGATTTACATCTTCCAATATAATTTGTTGTATAATTTCACTTGTTCGCTGTGCTTGCGGAAGAGCTGCTAATCTTAAGTGCTGTTTATTAATAATGGCTTCAACTGACTGTCTTACTGTACGAGCATTTCCAAAGTACTTGTCTCTTGAAGCGTAACACTCCTCTAAATATTGTTGTAGATATTTTTTTGCATCTTCCTTTAACTGTACATTTTCTTTTGATAAAAGTAATAAAGCAATATCCATCATTTCGGCTGGAGTATAATCTGGTAAGCTATAGGTCTTATCAAATCTGGATTGTAGGCCAGGGTTTGATTTTATAAACGCATCCATATTATCAGGGTAACCAGCTACAATAACAGAAAATTGGCCCCGATTATCCTCCATCAATTTTAATATTGTTTCAATTGCTTCTTTGCCAAAATCACTATCTCCACCTGATGCTAGGGCATATGCTTCATCAATAAATAATACTCCGCCCATTGCTTTATCAATTATATTGGCTGTTTTTATGGCTGTTTGCCCTACATATCCTGCTACTAGGTCCTGCCTATCCACTTCAACCACATGGCCTCTTTCAAGCAATCCTAATGCTTTGTAAATTTTACCTAATATTCTAGCTAATGTAGTTTTTCCTGTACCAGGATTTCCTTTTAAAATAGCATGAAGCGAAAATTTATTTAAAACATCTTTGCCTGTTTCCAAATAGAAGCGAACCAAATTGGTCATATCTTCTATTTCTTTTTTAATATCTTTTAGTCCTACCAATTCATTTAATTCGTTTAGTGCCTCCTTCAGTTCTTTATCCTGTATGGTAAGTGTTAGTTTACGACGATTGTTTTCTTTAAATATGGCTTGCAAATCATCTGCAATAATTGTACTCATTTCTTCTTTGCTTAAGGCAGCAACATTTTCTTTTTTCAATAATCGAAGACCCATTTGTTTTTTAGCTTCATCAATAATACCATATACCAAGCGAGCATTACCAAAGCTTTTATCTCTATTTCTATATTGTTCCGTTACATAATCTTTAAATACTTTTTTGGCAGCTGCATCTAATGTAACTTCTTCTTTTTTTAATGCTACTTGTGCTATAGCAAAAAGCTCTTCGGGCAAATAATCTTCGAAATTAAAATATTGTTTAAAGCGGGATTTTAACCCTGGATTGGAATTTAAAAAAGTATTCATCTCTGCAGGATAACCAGCTGCTACGATAGCAATATTACCAGCCCCATCGCTCATTTCTTTTAACAAAATTTCAATTGCTTCTTGCCCATAGTCTTTTTTACTACTATCATCACGAGTTAATGCATAGGCTTCGTCTATAAACAATACACCTCCTCTTGCATCATTGATTACTTTTTTTACTTTGGGCGCTGTTTGTCCAATATACTCTGCTATTAATTCTGCTCGGCCCACTTCTACTACATGTCCTTTAGAAAGCAGCCCCATGGAATGATATATTTGCCCCAATAAATGAACAATTGTTGTTTTTCCTGTGCCCGGGTTTCCTATAAATACACTATGTAAATCTAAAGCGCTATCGTCTTTAAACCCTTTTTCTATGCGTACTTTATTAAATTGTAAGTAGCCAATATTTTCTCGAATGGATTGTTTTACTTTTTCCATCCCAATTAATTCATCCAAATCTTTTAATAGTTCTTCTGTAGTTTTTTTGGGTGTATTCGCATTGTTGTTTGCTACATTAGCAGCAAACGCTTCATTTTGCTTTAGTATGGTGGGCGTTCCCGCAACCTCTTGAGCGCCTACATCAAAGGCAACACTTGCGAAATGCTGATCCATGAACGTAATGTGTATGATGTACTTATCTTCCTTCCAATACCCTGGCTTAGCACTACCCCATCCATATCGTATGTATTGAACTACATCTTTTTGATTGGCAACAATATTTCCGGTTTTTAGAAATTGAGTTTTAGGTGTTCCTGCATCATTCATTACATTGTACACAAATTCATAATTAAATGCTTCGCTTATTTTTGGCTTCACTTCTAACTCAACACCTATGTACTCCGTAGCCTTGGCATCAAATTGTGTTACATATCTGTATCCTTCTTTTGTTTCACGAAAATCTTCGTAGCAAGGGTATAATCGAACATTCACCAAATCAAAATAAGGATTATTGACTTCTGTAACTTTCCCAAAATTGTACACGTACACTGTATCGGTGCATATTAATTCATTATCAATATACACCTCCCATTGATAAATGCCTGCTTTCCAAAAGCCCGGATTTTCCGTTCCCCAACTATATCTATAGTAGTATATGTCTATATCTTTAGTAACATTTAGTTCTCCAGTAACGTTACACATCTCTTTTTTATTTTCATCCATCTTATAACACTTTGTTACAATGGTAGACTTCCAATCTAATTCATCAAATTTCTTATTATAAAGAGCAACTTCCCAATTCAGATAGGTAATTTCCTCTTGCTCCATTATTGTTCTATAAGGACGCTGATTGGCAAACATACTTTCAGCATGTGCATAAAATTTGATGTGCTTGAATTTGTAATTCTTTTCAGGATTTACTGGCATAGATTCAGGTTCTTTTTTTTCTTTTTTACCCCAAAACATATAATTAATTAGAAATTAGGAATTGAGAATTAGGAATGGTTTGCTTGATAGATTTGATTATAGAGCCAATTATTTTTAAGAGTTCTTCAGTGTCGTTTAATAAAGAATTGGCTAGTTTATCTTCCAATATTTTACTATCTTTTAAAAGTCTTATCCAATAATGAGTTTCTCTAGCTTCTTTATAGGCAATATCCATTTTTACTTTAAAATCTTTTCTTGATGAAGCCCCTATTGCTTCTTCTACATTTGCACCAATAGACGTTCCAGAACGTAATACTTGTTTAGATAATTGATATTCCTTCTTTTTTGAATTAAGATATAAATAAAGGTTTACGATTTGTAACCCAAATTGATAGGACTTAGTTCGCACAATATTATCTTTCATAATGAGGAATTACAAATTAGAGATTTTCTGACACATTATTATTATTTAAAAGGGTTATCCATCTTTTTTGTCTATGTCGATAAAATTTTTTTGCCCACCAAGCAACAATATTTGTCATACAACCTGCATAAATGTCTATTTGATCAGTATAAAGAGTTTCATTATCATTTAATCTCTTTATTGCAATTAGATGATTCCATTGTTTTAGTAGGTCTCCTTTTTCTCGAGATCGGAATTTATACTCAGCATTATCTATTTTTTCAATAAAGATATTATGTTTACCTAAGGGAATAAAACCATATAATTTCATTTTAAGTATACTATTGTCTTCTTGTCTAAATATATGGTGAAAATTCTCTTTAAAAGAGAAGTAGATTAATGGCTTACAAACATATATCAGATTGTTTACTTTTTGCAACCCTGGCCATATAACATCAATATTCGCTTTAAGAACGGACTTGACAGTTATACTTTGAGAATTACTTTTAATATACTCACTTGTCGTATTTACGTTTTTCATTCCTAACTTCTAACTCGTAATTCCTAATTAATTTGCATCTTTCCCATGACATTGTTTATATTTTTTTCCACTTCCACAAGGACAAGGATCGTTACGACCAATTTTAGGAGCAACTTTTATAGGCTCTTGTTTTATGTTAGAAGGATCGTAATAATCGTTTTCGTTAGCAGCATAGTCTGATCCAGCTCTATCTATTTCTTCTTTATTGGCTTTTGTAAAACTTAAATCTGTTTTTTGTTCTCGGCCTTCTTTTATTTGTCCATTGCCACCTTGTTCAACTGGCAAATTGCTATGGCATAAGAAAGAAACAATTTCTTTATTCAACTCTCCATCCATTTGTTTAAATAGATTAAAGGCTTCTACTTTATAAATAACCAATGGGTCTTTTTGTTCGTATACCGCGCTTTGTACGCTTTGACGCAAGTCGTCCATAGCTCGTAAATGCTCTTTCCACGAATCATCTATCATAGCTAAGGTGATGGTTCTTTCTAATGCATTCACTAATTCAACGCCTGATGTATCTAAAGACTTTTGTAAGGGTACTAATACTTGTAATCCTTTCTTACCATCCGTAAAAGGCACCAATATGTTTTCAATGTGTTTACCTTGAGTTTGTTGTATGTTTTTAAATACCGGTAGTGCTTGTTTTTGTAAACTCTCTTTTTTGTGTTGATATTGTTGAAGGGCTTCATTGTACAGTTTAGCAGCTAATTTTAACGTGTCTTCTTTATGTAACTCTTCTGCAGTTATAGTAGTATCTGTACCAAAATGTACAATTACGGCTAGCTTAAATCCTTCAAAATCTTCTTGTTCTTTAAATGTGTTGACGAGGCCTTCTGCAATACTATAAAACGCATTATCTACATCCAATGCTAGTCGTTCTCCAAATAAAGCGTGATTACGTTTTGTGTATATTACATTACGCTGTTTATTCATTACATCATCATACTCTAACAAGCGCTTACGCATACCAAAGTTATTTTCTTCTACTTTGCGTTGTGCTCGTTCAATAGAACGTGTGATCAAGCTATGTTGTATGACTTCGCCTTCTTTATATCCAAACTTATCCATTAACCCTGCAATACGATCGCTACCAAATAAACGCATTAAATCGTCTTCAAAGGATACATAGAATTGCGATGTTCCTGGATCGCCTTGTCGTCCAGCACGACCTCTTAACTGACGATCTACACGACGGCTTTCATGACGTTCTGTTCCTATAATAGCTAAACCACCAGCTTCTTTAACACCGGGTCCAAGTTTAATGTCTGTACCACGACCGGCCATGTTTGTGGCAATGGTTACGGCTCCTGGCAAACCCGCTTCTGCAACCACTTGTGCTTCTCTAGCATGTTGTTTAGCATTTAATACATTATGTGGAATATTTTTTTGCTTGAGCATACGACTCAACAGCTCACTGATTTCAACATTGGTGGTACCTACCAATATAGGCCTTCCCTGAGAACGCAATTTTTCTATTTCATCAATAATAGCTTTGTATTTTTCTCGTTTGGTTTTATATACCAAATCATGGGCATCTTTTCTTGTAATAGAGATATTGGTTGGAATAGTTACTACATCTAACTTGTAAATATTCCAAAACTCTGCAGCTTCTGTTTCTGCTGTACCTGTCATTCCTGCTAATTTATGGTACATACGGAAGAAATTTTGCAACGTAATGGTTGCATACGTTTGAGTAGCCGCTTCTATTTTTACATTCTCTTTTGCTTCAATGGCTTGATGTAAACCATCGCTATAACGACGTCCATCCAATATACGACCTGTTTGCTCATCTACAATTTTTACCTGCCCTTCCATTACTACATATTCCACATCTTTATCAAATAAAGTGTATGCTTTTAGTAGTTGTTGTACTGTATGTATGCGATCGGCCTTTAGTGAATATTCATTTAATAATGCTTCTTTTTGTTGTAGCTTCTCATCATCGGCAACAGTACTCTTTTCAATAGCAGCAATAGAAACACTTAAATCCGGTAAAATAAAAAAGTTAGCATCCTCCCCTGCTTTGGTAAGCATGTGGATTCCTTTATCCGTTAGTTCCACTTGATTATTTTTCTCATCAATATGAAAAAATAATTCTTCATCTACTTTTTTCATTTCTCGCTGTTGATCGGCGAGGTAATAATTTTCTGCTTTTTGCAATTTGGTTTTGATACCCGGCTCACTTAAGTATTTGATCAAAGCACTATTCTTAGGTAATCCTCGATAGGAGCGCATCAACATCAAGCCTCCTTCTTTCGCATCATCTTTTCCTTCGGCTATTAATTTTTTAGCATCGTTCAAACACTTAGTAGTTACCTGCTTTTGAGCTTCAATTAATTTTTCGATACGAGGTTTTAAAATATGATATTGTTGCTCATCACCTTTAGGTACAGGGCCGGAAATAATTAACGGTGTACGAGCATCATCAATTAATACAGAATCGACTTCATCGACCATGGCAAAATGATGCTTACGTTGTACCATTTCAGTCGGGTTATGCACCATATTATCACGGAGGTAATCAAATCCAAATTCATTGTTAGTTCCGTATATAATATCGGCCTGATAGGCTTTTCGGCGAGCTTCGCTATTGGGTTGATGTTTATCTATACAATCTACGGTAAGACCTAACCATTCAAAAATAGGGCCGTTCCATTCCGAGTCACGACGAGCTAAATAATCATTTACTGTTACAATATGTACCCCTTCGCCAGCTAATGCATTTAAATAAGCAGGCAATGTAGAAACTAATGTTTTACCTTCACCCGTAGCCATTTCCGAAATTTTACCTTGGTGCAACACCACGCCGCCAATTAATTGCACATCATAGTGCAACATATTCCAAGTAACTATATTGCCCGCAGCAGACCAGCTGTTTTTATATATGGATTTATCGCCCTCAATTTTAATATGACCCTTTTGTACACTCAGGTTTTTATCCAATTCTGTTGCTTGTGCAACAAGTTCAGTATTTTCTTTAAACCGACGAGCCGTTTCTTTTACCACTGCGAAAGCCTCTGGAAGTATTGTTTCTAAAGCTTCTTCAATTTTTTTATCTCTATCTTTTTTTAGCTTATCAATTTCTTGATAAATTTCGTCTTTCAAATTAATGTCTGCAGCATCAAGTTGCTCTGCTTCTTGTTTTTTTTGCGCTATAGTCGCATCTATATCAGTCAGATGACTTTGAATACGATTTTTAAATAATTGTGTTTTTTGACGCAATGCATCATTGCTTAAAGATTGCAATTGTGCAAAATGTTCATTTATTTTTGTTACAAGAGGTAAAATATTTTTTACATCTTTTTCTGACTTACTTCCACCAAATAATTTAGATAAAAAACCGAGCATGATATATAAGGTATTGTGTTATTAATAATTGTAATAAAAAGTGGTGCAAAGGTAAGGAATTATAAGCCTGATGACATCCTTTAAAGATTTAAAATATCTGTTGCCAGAATATATATAAACCTTATGCAACGAAATTGCAAGTATATTTGTTATCTAATATTATTCAAACTAAATATAAAATATGAAAAAATATTTCTTTGTGATAATTGCCTTTTTTGCTATTGTTGTAAGTTGTAAAAAGAATAACACAACTAATAAATCAGAAACACCATTAAAAGCTTTAGTGAGTAGCCAAGTCATAGATAGTATTTACAGTGTCGAGGACCTTATCCAATTTGAACTAGGCTATAGTTTTTTTCCAACAAAAAAAGGTAGAATTACAAAACTAGGCGCTTATATGCCTGTTAAAGGTTCATATAGAGTTGTTTTATAGGATGATTTAACGCAAAAAGTAATAGATTCTGCGACTGTACAAATTACAGATACCGCTCAATTTAGCTATACGGCTATAAATCCTATAAATGTTGAAGCTAATAAACAATATGTTGTTTCTGTTAACAATAAATCTAGCACGCATTACTATTTCTTAGCAAGAAAACAGCCTAATATCCTTAGTTTACCTATGTCTAGTGGAACAGTTATTATTGGAAATTATATTTATACCGAAAGCAATGGACTTGATTTTCCTCGTTCTTCGCAGTTGGGTTATATAGCAGGTGTTCCTGATGTTGTATTTGAATATACAGAATAAGCATTATTTCAAAAATAGTTTTAAATTTGGTAAATGATTTTTTATGGAAAGTACATTTATTATAAAACGAGAAGATTTAAATAAGGATTTTATTGATGTGATAAAAAAATTGTTTTCCCAATCTAAACAGCTTCAAATTACTATAAATACTTCTGAAGATTTTGGTTTGTTACATCAGGAATCAGGTTACACATACCTTCAACGGTTAAAAAAAGCAGCTGAGGATATGGAGCATAAAAGGAGTATAGTAAAAATACCTGATTCAGAATTAGATAAAATGGTTTTATCAAGACTGTAACTATGGAAAGAAACTTCACCTTTCATCAAAATGCTTTTGACGACTTTTTTGATTGGAGTTTGATAGACAAAATGATCTTTAAGAAAATCTATGAACTTCTTAAAGATATTCGTAGAAATCCATTTGAAGGAAAAGGAAAGCCGGAACCTTTGAAGCATGGACTTAAAGGATACTGGAGTAGAAGAATTGATAACGAACACAGGCTTGTTTATAAAATTGACGGGCATAATATTTTCATTATTAGTTGTAAAGGACATTATATTGGTAAATAACATATAATTACAATTTAATCTTCCCCCTTAAATAGGTTTCTATAACTTATTTTTGCCAAGATGGACATCCTCTGCACAGAAAAAGAACACTTCGTTCTAAAAAAAATTGCTCGTTCTGCCCAACAACTAGGCTTTCCCTGCTATTTAATCGGCGGTTTTGTTCGAGATAAATTGTTAAATCGAAAAACTAAAGATGTTGATATTGTTTGTATCGGTGATGGCATACTACTAGCGCATAAAGTAGCTGAACAATTTAGCCCACAACCAACTGTTGCTTTTTTTAAAACCTTTGGCACAGCACAAATCAAATTAAACCCCTCCAAAGGAGGGGATGGGGAGGCCCTTGATATTGAATTTGTAGGGGCTCGTAAAGAAAGCTATAGTCATGATTCTCGCAAACCACAAGTAGAATTAGGAACGTTACAGGACGATCAATTGCGAAGAGATTTTACCATTAATGCTTTAGCTATTAGCTTAAATGAAGAAAATTATGGACAATTAATTGATCCATTTAATGGTTTAATAGATTTACAACATAAAATTATCCGCACTCCACTTGATCCACTACAAACCTTTAGTGACGACCCTTTGCGCATGATGCGAGCCATACGCTTTGCTACACAGTTACGCTTTACTATTGATGATAAAACATTCGCAGGTATATGTAAAAGTATAGAACGTATAAAAATTGTATCGCAAGAACGTATAACCGATGAACTCAATAAAATTATTTTAGCCAATAAACCCTCTATTGGATTTGATTTACTATATAAAACCGGACTATTAAAAATTATTTTTCCTGCCATGGTAGACTTAGCAGGCGCTGAATATATTGATGGTGTT
>CAYVXB010000045.1:0-1132 GCA_964454275.1 uncultured Chitinophagaceae bacterium
GTCAAATTGTTGTAGTTGTTTAAAGTTGATGGCAATTGCTTGTAAATAGATAGAAGAAGGTTTCAGCACATAGGCTTGTTTGTAATCATATAGGCTTGCCCTAAGTTGTTGATGAGTAAATAGTTGTTCTCCTCTTGCAAAATAAAGTGCATCATTTTTTGGAAATTGAGCAATACTATCCGTATATACTTTGTATGGCACCTGTTGCCAAAGTTCCTCAAACTCTTTGGTATATTCATTTGTAGAGGATCTACAACCACCCAAACATAAAAATAGAATGAAAATATTGAAACGATGAATAGTTGCCATTGCGCAAAATTACATTACCCTTTATATTATAAACTACTAATTTTTTTTACATTGTGATGATATAGCCGATTACCGTTATTAAACTTAACCGAATAGCTTTGCGAAAAAATACAATACATGCCATTTGTAAAACAATCAACCCTTCAACAAATAGTGTTTTTATTGACATTAAAAGCCTTTTGTAGTACCACCCTTGCCCAATCAGTACCAGATACACTGCGTTATCCAGAAGAAAAACATTTTAAGAATGTACAACAATTAACATCTGGTGGAGAGAATGCAGAAGCTTATTTCAGTTATGATGGCAACTATTTAATATTTCAAAAAACAAACCCTAAAGAAAATATTGCATGCGATCAAATATTTATTGGACGGGTACCCCAACAACCTGGCGAAAAATTTGATCCTCACAGAGTAAGTGCTGGGAAAGGTAGAACCACTTGTGCTTTTTTTTATCCGGATGGGAAACATATTCTATACGCTTCTACACATTTGTCTAGTAGCGATTGTCCCCCGGTTCCTGATAGAGAAAAATTAAAAAAATATATTTGGCCTATTTATGCTAGTTATGATATTTTTAAAGCAGATACAAACGGAAAAATTATTAAGCGACTTACAAAAACTCCTGGCTATGATGCAGAAGCAATCATATCACCCAAAGGAGATAAAATTGTTTTTACAAGTATGCGTAGTGGTGATTTGGAATTATATACAATGGATTTAAATGGAAAACATGTTAAACAAATTACGCACACATTAGGATATGATGGTGGGGCTTGGTTTAGCGCAGATGGAAAGCAACTATTATGGCGTGCTTCTCGCC
>CAYVXB010000045.1:1142-1729 GCA_964454275.1 uncultured Chitinophagaceae bacterium
TTTAAAAAAATGTAAATGTATCATAAGAAGAATAGATTAAATAAAAAAAGAGGTGATTTATTTAATTATTATACATCTCATTATACTTTTCTTTTAAATCTTCTTTATCAACATGGAGGTATATTTCAGTTGAAGAAATAGAAGAGTACAAAACATTATTAAAGCAAGGGCTGGTAGCACCAACGAATATGCAAGTATGGATGGCAGATGTGGATGGCTCTAATGCGCATGTTGTTACAAATTTAGACAAAGCCAATTGGGCACCTAATTTTACTCCGTCGGGTAAAATTATTTTTTGCTCAAACCACGAATACAAAAGAAGTTACCCATTCAACATGTATGTAATCAATGCAGATGGTAGTGGCTTAGAAAAAATTAGTAGAGATAAAGGTTTTGATGCTTTCCCTATGTTTAGCCCAGATGGAAAGAAAATTGTATTTAGCAGCAACCGTAATAATGGAGGAACAAGGGATACGAATGTATGCTGGGCGGATGGGGTGGAATAAGCGGTTTGGTAATTTGAGTCCCGACGCGTCGGGATGAAAATTTGAAAATGTGGAAATGTGGAAGTGTGAAAATGAGCAGCC
>CAYVXB010000045.1:1739-10940 GCA_964454275.1 uncultured Chitinophagaceae bacterium
TTTTTATAGCCGATTGGATTGAGTAGTAATTTTTTCGGTACTATTTGTGGTTATTTTATTGGTATTCATTCAATTGATTTTAAGTTACTTTGTGTGATAGGTTAGAATATTTTGACTTCACCCAAAACTAAAAATATTATTTTAGGTATAGATCCTGGCACAGCCGTAATGGGTTGTGCCATTATTGAGTGTGCACATAAAAAAGTATCCATGCTCTATATGGATGTTGTTAAACAGCGTACGTATAGCGATGTTTATAAACGGTTACAGATCATTTACCAAAACATTCTATCACTTATTGAGCAATATGAACCTACACAAGTAGCTATTGAAGCGCCTTTTTTTGGCAAGAATGTGCAGAGTATGTTAAAGCTAGGTAGAGCGCAGGGTGTAGCTATTGCTGCCGCTATGCAACAAAATCTTTCTGTTACAGAGTATGCTCCTAAAAAAGTAAAACAAGCCATTGCTGGCAATGGAAATGCTAGTAAGGAACAAGTATGGCAAATGCTACAGCGTCAATTACATATACCCAATAAACCGAAATACTTTGATGCTACAGATGCCTTAGCTGTAGCGCTTTGTCATTACTATCAAAGTCAATCACCGCTAGCGAGTATAAAAAAGAAAAATGATTGGGGAAGTTTTATAGCGCAAAATGCGCATAGGGTAAAGGCCCCTCTTAATCTCCCCAAAGGGGAGAAAAAATAAAGAATGTTTATAGGTAGTTTACTATTTTTTCTTGTGCAGCCCTTAAAGCCTCTGGTGATAGTTTTAGTTTCTCTCTCGTAAAATTTATATCTTTTGCCGTATTAATAGGTATTAAATGTAGATGTGCATGTGGTACCTCTAAGCCTACAGTAGCCATTGCGCAACGGTTACAAGTAAATGCTTTTTCAATAGCATGTGCAATGGGTTTAGAAAAAATAAGAAGCTCCTGTAAATAATCATTTGGCAAATCAAATAGTTTATCTATTTCAATTTTTGGTACTACAAGTGTATGGCCTTCAGCTAAAGGAGAGATATCTAAAAAGGCATAAAACTTATCGTTTTCTGCAATTTTGTAAGAAGGAATTTCACCTGCAATAATTTTGGAGAAAATAGTCATAATATACGTTCAATGATAGATATTTACACGTCAAATATAGTAAAATTGATATGTCATTGGCCTATTTCTTTTCCTCCAATATACAGCCTACAACAAGAACGCACACACTAGATGAGCCTACTAGCAAACATTGTATACAAGTGCTGCGCATGCAGGCAAAGGATCATCTAATCATTACCAATGGAAAAGGATATGTGTTTGAGGCAACCAT
Source organism: uncultured Chitinophagaceae bacterium (assembly GCA_964454275.1). Lineage (GTDB taxonomy): Bacteria > Bacteroidota > Bacteroidia > Chitinophagales > Chitinophagaceae > CAYVXB01. The sequence goes on from CAYVXB010000045.1 coordinate 3,056, forward strand.
TGTCGAACCACATAAAAAAAATACAGTTGTTCATATTATAAAAGAAACCTATCAAGCTTTTAAACAACCACAACATACCATTGCCATTGCGCCTATAAAAAACAATAGTCGTTGGGAGTGGTTTTTAGAAAAAGCTACCGAATTGGGTATTCATACTATTGTTCCTATTATAACAGAACGTACAGAAAAGCAATACAATAAAATAGAACGACAACAACATATTTTAGTAGCTGCTATGCTACAATCCCAACAAGTATGGTTGCCTAAATTTGTAGAACCCATATCCTTTAAAATGCTTTGGGAGCAAGTACTTCCAGATCAACGATTTATTGCGCATTGTGCAACAGGTCATAAACAACCGTTGCAAAAAATAGTGGATCATACTAAAAACACATTAATACTTATAGGCCCAGAAGGCGATTTTACTACAAATGAAATTGACGCAGCACTTCAAAATCAATGTACGGCGGTAAGCTTAGGCAACAATAGATTGCGTACAGAAACTGCTGGAGTTGTGGCCGCTTCAATACTTCAATTAGGCTGAGGTAGAGTTGTTGTCGATATGTGGCCCATGCAACGCTACGGGCTTCGATTTCTTTTTCATACGCATATTTAGTAATTCCACACCAAAGGAAAACGCCATAGCAACGTAGATGTACGACTTATCGATATGGCTTTTATGGATAGGCTCTAACCCCTCAAAGAACAAGCTAAAACCCACCATAAGCAAAAACGACAATGCCAACATTTTAAGTGTAGGATGTTTATTAATAAAACGAGCAATATTTCCTGAAAATAAAAACATAATAATCATAGCTATAACTACAGCAACCATCATAATTTCTACATGCTTGGCCAGCCCAACAGCTGTAATAATACTATCAAACGAAAAAATCATATCTACCAAAATAATTTGTCCCATAACAGCACCAAAAGATGCTTTTGTGAGTTTCATATTACTTTTTACAGAAATATTTTCGCCTTCCAATTTATTATGGATTTCCTTAACCGTTTTGACTAATAAAAAAATGCCACCTACAAACATAATAATGTTGCGTAAATTAAATCCATAGCCCAACACACTCAATAAATCCTTGTTGCCATTTTTTACCAACCAACCCAAAGCCATGAGTAATAATATTCTAACAATAATACCTGCAAACATCCATATACGCCTGGCTTTTAACTGTTTGTGCTTTTCTAATCGATCCATTATGATGGATACGAAAATCACATTATCAATACCCAATACAATTTCCATAACAGATAACGTAAGTAAACTTACGAAGGCATCCATTGTAAATAAATATTCCATATCGTTACATTAAATAATGTGCAAATATAAATTGTTCATAAGTACATTAGTGGTATATAATGTATTCAACAGTTGTAACCCTACTCAACATTAAATATAAATGCTATAAATTGCCATATAATTATTAAAACATATTCTAAAGCAATGTTATTTGCTTCACAGTCAAGATTTAAAATTCAACATTCAAAATAAAAATACCATGCAAGAAGCGTACATCGTAGCCGGTTACCGAACAGCAGTCACTAAATCCAATAAAGGAGGGTTTCGTTTTACACGACCCGATGATTTAGCCGTAGACCTTATAAAAGGATTACTTGCTTCTGTGCCAGCGTTAGACGCCAAACAAGTAGACGATTTAATAGTAGGAAATGCTGTACCTGAAGCGGAACAAGGGTTACAAATAGGTCGCATGATTAGTGTTAGAGCATTAGGCATTGAAGTGCCCGGCGTAACGGTAAATAGATATTGCGCATCAGGATTAGAAACTATTGCAATAGCCACAGCTAAAATCCGTACTGGGCAAGCTGAATGCATTATCGCTGGTGGAACAGAAAGCATGAGCCTTGTGCCCACAGCGGGTTGGAAAACAGCACCAGCTTATGCTGTAGCCAAAGAAAATCCAGATTATTATTTAAGCATGGGCTTAACAGCCGAAGCAGTTGCTAAAGAATTCAATGTAAGTAGAGAAGATCAAGATGCGTTTGCATTGCGTTCTCACCAGCGAGCTGCCAATGCTATACAAAATGGATATTTTAAAGAAGGCATCTTACCCATAACGGTTGAAGAAATATATATTGATGAAAAAAAGAAGAAACAAAAACGGAATTACATTGTAGATACAGATGATGGGGTACGCACTGATACATCATTAGAAGTGTTAGCCAAATTAAAACCGGTATTTGCAGCCGGAGGAACTGTAACTGCAGGCAACTCCTCTCAAACCAGCGATGGGGCTGCTTTTGTAATGGTAATGAGCGAACGTATGATGAATAAGCTACACCTTAAGCCTATAGGGCGTTTGATAGCTTGTGCTGCTGCTGGTGTACACCCACGTATTATGGGCATGGGGCCTGTAGCTGCTGTACCTAAAGTATTACAACAAGCCAATATGCAATTAGATCAAATAGATCTTATTGAATTAAACGAAGCGTTTGCTTCACAATCGTTAGCAGTCATTCGTGCACTTAAATTAAATCAAGACATTGTAAATATAAATGGTGGAGCTATTGCGTTAGGGCATCCTTTAGGATGCACAGGTTGTAAACTAACCATTCAATTATTACATGATCTTAAACGGTTAAATAAAAAATACGGAATCGTAACTGCCTGTGTTGGCGGCGGGCAGGGCATTGCAGGAATTATAGAGAATATGAACTAATTAGCAAATGTACTAATGAAAAAGTTGCCAATGTGCTATTTTTAGTAATAAACGTTCTTCATTCAACATATAAAATATAAAATTCAAAATAGTTAATAAGTGTCTAAGCAGGTAAAAAATACAGACTACACAAGCTTTTTAAAAGAAATAAAAGAAAAAGTACATCAAGCACAATATGAGGCATTAAAACAGGTTAATAAAATATTGATCAACCTTTATTGGGATATAGGAAAAAGTATTGTAGAAAAACAACAGCAACACAATTGGGGTAAAGCCATAGTAGAGACACTAGCTAAAGATTTACAAAAAGAATTTTTGGGTGTTAATGGCTTGTCAACCGATAACTTATGGCGAATGCGTAAGTTCTACCTTCAGTATAAAGACAGTACAAAACTTGCACCGCTGGTGCAAGAAATTGGATGGAGCCATAATATACTAATTATAGAAAAGTGCAAAGATGTATTAGAAAGAGAATTCTACATTAAAATGACCATTAAATACGGTTGGACAAAAAATGTATTAATACATCACATTGAAAGTAAAAGCTATGAACAATTTTTATTAGGTCAAACTAATTTTGACAAAGCCTTACCTGCAAAATATAAACACCAAGCTAAACTAGCCGTAAAAGATGAATACAACTTTGAATTTTTAGAAATAGCAGATGAACATGCAGAAAAAGAATTAGAGTTAGCCATTATGAAAAACATGCGCAATTTTCTAATGGAAATGGGCGGAGATTTTGCTTTTATTGGCAATCAATATAAATTACATGTAGGTAGTGAAAATTTTTATATCGATATATTGCTATACCATAGGCGTTTACAAGCCTTGGTGGCTATTGAACTAAAAGCTGGAGAGTTTAAACCGGAATATGCAGGCAAAATGAATTTTTATTTATCTATACTAAATGATACCATAAAAACTGAAATAGAAAATGCTTCCATAGGCATTATCGTATGTAAAGAAAAAGATAGAACCACTGTTGAATATGCGTTAAAAGAAATCAATCAACCTATAGGCGTAGCTTCTTATAAAATAACACCTACTGTTCCTAAAAACATGAAAAAATATTTGCCCTCTCCAGAAACCATTATTGAAAGCCTGTCTGGCATTATAGAGCAAATGCGACAATTCAACAATTAGCCAATATAATAATGAACTACAATGAAACACAATCCTAAAAACCAATTACAAATTACTATTCACTAATGCTCAATTATCAACTATCCATTATCAATTATCCATTACCCCGAGCTATTAGCATAGTTGAAAATGAAGTAGAAGGATATGAACAATTGCTGCAATCGTTACCAGCAACTCAAAAGAAAATTCCTATTATAGGCATTACTGGCCCACCAGGTGCAGGTAAGAGCACATTGGTTGATGGGTTGATTGGTGCATTAGTTGAACAAGGAAAAACAGTTGGTGTATTATGTGTAGATCCTTCATCACCCTTTAACTTAGGCGCTTTGTTAGGAGATAGAATTCGAATGAGTAATTGGTATAATCATCCTAGCGTATTTATTCGATCATTGGCTTCTCGAGGATCTTTAGGTGGGCTGAATCCAAAAATAATTGAGATAACCGATGTAATGAAAGCAGCCAATTTTGATTATATATTGATAGAAACAGTTGGTGTAGGGCAAAGTGAAATAGAAATAGTTGGCTTAGCTGATATTACTGTTGTAGTAATGGTTCCAGAAGCTGGAGACGAAGTACAAACTATGAAAGCTGGTCTAATGGAAATAGCTAATATTTTTGTCGTAAATAAAAGCGACAGGCCTGATGCAGATCAATTTATAAAAAACTTAAAACGTATGCTGGCGCCGGCTTTCCAACACCAACAACAAGAAGTGCCCATAATCGCTACTATTGCATCGCAACAAAAAGGTATTGTTGAATTATTGGATGCTATTCATAATGTCTACGATCATGTTTCTAATAATATCAATCATAAATGTTGGTTATTAGCTGAAAGAGCATATCAATTAATTAGTAAAAAACGAATGAAGGATGTGAATAAACATAGTTTATATGAAGAAATAAAGCAATTATATATTGATAAATTATTTCATTTATATGAATATGTCAAAATATATTAAAAATAAAAATATTTTATCAGGGGAATGAAACAGTCTTATCCTAGTTGCTCACTCATTGTATCTACATATAATTGGCCAGAAGCATTAGAACTTTCTTTATTAAGTATATTTTATCAAAAAATATTGCCAACAGAAATTATAATTGCTGATGATGGATCTACAGTAGAAACAAAAAATCTTGTTGATAATTTTAGATCTAAATTTTCTATTCCTATAAAACATGTTTGGCATCAAGATATGGGCTTTAGAAAAACTATTATTTTAAATGAAGCCATAAGAAATAGCAATAGCAAATATATTGTTCAAATTGATGGCGATATTATTGCTCACCCTTCGTTTATACAAGAACATTTGGCCAATTCAAAAAAAGGATTTTTTATTAGAGGAAGCCGTGCATTAATTAATGCTAAAAAAACAAAAAAAATAATAGATAATAAAAAACACAGTATTTCTTTTTATAACTCTGGGTTAGTGAATCGATTAAATGCTTTTCATAGCTCATTGCTTTCTATAATAGTAGAAATGAGTTCAAGAAATAACTCTCCTAGTGATGTAATAGGCTGTAATATGTCTTTCTGGAAAGATGATTTTATTAAAGTAAACGGATATAATAATGAGATAGTAGGTTGGGGTAGAGAAGATGGAGAGTTAGCTGCAAGGTTCATCAATAATAATATCCAAAAAAAGAAACTAAAATTTATGGCTATATGCTTTCATTTACACCATACTATTTATAGTCGTGCTAGAAACGAAACAAACATTAAAATATTAGATGATGCGATTGATAGTAAAATAAAATATTGTGAAAATGGCTATTCCAATATTCATGCTGCCACAGTATGGCCATAAGCTATTTAATTTTAAAAAACATTTTGTAGCAAAAAAACCATTTTCTTAACGCAGATCTTTTTTTAATAGCAAGTAACTGATTTCTATACTTTAAAAATATTCTTACCCGCTTAATATTGTTTTTTAAAGAAAAACTTTTATAGCTCATCATTAAATCGAATAAAACTTTTTTTTCTATCAAAAATTCAATATTGCATTTGTTATAAAACATTTCTATTCTCCTTCTGATATTCGTATAATCTTTTTGCTTCTTTTCTCTTTTTGAGCGGCCACTTTTGTGTGGCCTTGCTTCTGTTTTTATTGCTCCTATTACATTATTGCTATGGTTGCGGTATTTAACTAAAGGCATATTAAGATACTTAGTCCCTCCATTCAAAGTTGCAATATAGGCTAACCAATGGTCGTGAGGTATACAGTCTGGAAAAGGTTTGGCCCATTCATATAAATGCCTGGTTATCAAAGCCGCATGACCTGCAATACAATTATCTGTAGCAAATATTAAGCAACTGTTATAGGTATCTAAATTTTTTACACCAGACATTTTCTTATCAACACTCTCTAAAGCTGCATCTACCAACTCTGAATCACAATATACCATATGATGGCTTCCGATAGCTGCTAACATTAAAGTAATTTTATTCATTTTCCAAACGTCGTCTTGGTCACAAAGAGCAATATATTCCCCTGTACTTAATGATATGCCTTTTTCAAAATTTTTTATGTAGCCAAGATTTGTATCATTTTCAACAACCTTAAAATTGTTGTGTAAACCAGCATATTTATAAAGAATATTCAGTGTATTATCTGTAGAGCAATCATCCACAGCAACAATTTCTATATCTGAATAAGTTTGATTTAAAAGGCTTTTGAGTTGGTCTTCTAAATATGCTTCTCCATTATAAGTACATATGACTATTGAAATTACTGAATAAGTTGATCGATTAAACACTAATATTGTAATTTTGTAAATAAATAAATAACCAAAACTAAATTTGGGATATTACAGTAGTGGAAAACATATGTTAAAAATATTAAAAAATAATAAAAGCCAGAAAACAAAGAGTATAAACAATAACTGGTTAAAAGAAAAAAATATTCAAACCATTTTTGATGTGGGTGCAAATGAAGGCCAATTTGCAGAAAAAATTAGAACATTATTTCCTAACGCTACTATATATGCTTTTGAGCCTTTACCTCATGTGTATGAACGTTTAGTCGAAATGTTTAAAGGAGATCAAAAGTTTATACCTTGTAATTATGCTTTAGGAGAAAAAGAAGAAGAAACGATTATTTTTTTAAACGAATATAGCCCTTCTTCTTCACTACTTGAAATGGCAGATGAGCACAAAAAGCATTTCGATTTTGCCCGTAAGGAAACTGTTCACACTATATATGTAAAGCGGTTGGATGATATAGCTCCTTCTATTAAAATAGCTAAACCAGCCTTGCTTAAAATTGATGTGCAAGGCTTTGAAGAAAAAGTAATACTAGGTGGAAGAAATACTATACCAGAATTTGATATGATACTTATCGAGGTTTCTTTTCGAGAACTATACAAAGAACAACCTTTGTTTGATGACATTTATAATCAGTTAAAAAAAGTTGGGTTTAATTATTGTGGTAATTTTGAACAATTAATTTCTCCCAAAGATGGCAGCATTTTGCAAGCGGATGCAATTTTTATCAGAAAAAGCGAATAATAAATGGTCAAAATATCAATAATAACTCCTACTCTTAATTCCCAAGCAACCATTCAGGCATGTATAGAAAGCGTTGCCAATCAATCCCATAAAAATATTGAACATATTATTATGGATGGGCTTTCAACTGATAATACAGTTTCCATAGTGCAAACTGCACAACAATTATATAAGAACATTAAGTTGGTAGTGGAACAAGATTCAGGCATATATGATGCTATGAATAAAGGTATCAATATAGCGCAAGGAGATTATTTCCTTTTTTTAGGAAGTGATGATAGATTATGGAATAATGCTGTTGTAGAAACGGTGTTCAGCAATCCTGAAAATCTTCAATATGATTTTATATATGGAAATGTTAATTCTCCGGGATTAGGAGAAAATTATGATGGAGCTTTCACTGTAAAAAAAATGTTTACTAGAGCTATTTGTCATCAAGCTATTTTTTATCGGAAAGAATTATTTAAGAAATTCGGATATTATAATGTTGAGTATAAAGTTGCAGCTGATCATATTTACAATATGAAATGTTTTCTAA
>CAYVXB010000045.1:10950-16543 GCA_964454275.1 uncultured Chitinophagaceae bacterium
AAAAATTATTTATTCCTATGACTATTGCTTTCTATGCTGCAGGAGGAATAAGCAGCAGAGTTAGAGACGATTTATTTATTAAGAATAGAAGACTTATAATTGCACAATCGGCTTACCCCAGTTATCCTTTATTATCTATAAAGAAATATTTATCTCACTATAAGAATAGGCTTTTAGCGAAACTTTTTAGATATTAATGGAAGCATGAAATATGACGGATAGTAATTTTTACAAATATTATTTTAGTAGATTATATTAAAATGGTATACGACATAAATGATGCTTTTAATAATAATTTTATATACTGAAAATGTTCATATTGGAATGAGTACATATAAAGTGGATGTTGTGCTTAATGTTTATGGTAAACCATACCAGACCTATGTAGCCTTGAAAAGCTTATTAAAGGTAAGTGGCGAGTTGATTGACAAGATCTTTTTTATTCAAGAAATTGAGCAACCACACAATGATACGTTTGATATAATATTCAACGATATTGAATTGTTAGAGAAAATAGAATTATATATACCCAAATATTATTTTTATATTAACGAACATAAACCTAAATTGTATAAAAAAGAAGATTATCGTTTATCCCTACGTTATCAATATGGTTTTGAAAAAAGTAATAAACGATTTGTATTTATAACACATAATGATGTTTTGTACAAAGCAGATATTATAAAATATTTTTTAGATAATATTGGAGAAAATATGGGTGTTGGTGAAATTGGACAGTGTTGGAATTGTCCTTTTAATTTTGCTAAAATTTGCAACCGATACAATTATGCTGAACATAGTCAATCTTACAAAGAAGTTAAAGATATATTCAAAAAGTACAAGCCAATTAGGCCTTATAAATTAAATAGAAGAAATGTATTTCCGCTTCCAGAATGTAGATTAAATGAATGGTTCTGTTTATTGAATAGAGAACTTTATATTGATAAATCGTATCCTAACGGTAAGAATTTATTTGGAACCCATAGAGGCACAGATACAGCAGTGGAATGGTTTAGGGAAATGAATTTAAGCAAAATGAAATTTAAACATTTAAATACAGAGGATTATGCAACTCATGCTTATTTCTCGGAAGAAAAAAGTGGGCATCGAGCATTACTGAATGATGAAAAATATTTTGATCAAGAAGAAAAAGCAAAAAAATATATGAAAAATTTTCTTGATGCTTTTACAAAATAAAACAGATTAAAAAATATTTTTAAGTGTATATCAAATCTTTATAATATATGGGAGCCATTAATTTTTCAATTCCAAAATAATTAGTAAAAAAAATAATTGATGCCGTTAGTATAGAAAACTTTGTTGAGACAGGGACTTATGAAGGAGCTACTACTTTTTGGGCAGCCAAACACTTTAAAAATGCATATACAATAGAAATAAGTGAAGAAATAGGCAAAAAAACTGCTTCGAGTAAAAGCAGAACAGATAATATTCATTTTTTATTGGAGATAGCATAGATGTTCTTCCAACTATTGTTTCTAAATTAAAAGGAAGAGCATTGTTTTGGTTAGATGGCCATTGGTGTTTAAATGCTGGAGGTAAAGAAAATGAGTGCCCCTTATTACAAGAATTAAAGGCTATTAAAACGCTGCAAGATGCTATAGTTCTTATTGATGATGCACGTTGTTTTATGGGGCCATTATCTGCGCCACATAAATCGAAAGACTGGCCACGTATTGATGAAATCTTTCGTTTATCGTTTGAACTATTTCCTAAACACACAATTACAATTATTGATGATGTGATTATTATTGCTCCGCAGGATGTAAAGCATATAGTTGACGCCTATTGGGAAGACACTATAACAGATAGGTTTGGTTATCTTCATCAGCCATGGAGAAAATTCACGAAATTAGAACTGCTAAAGTATGCAATAGGCATAAAAGCTGAACCTCAACCTAAAAGTAAATATACATAATGGTCTTCTGTCAAAATCAATTAAACTCTTGTCCTCCTATACCCAATAAGCCCAGCAATAACAAAAGAAAACGTCTAAATAATAGATCCCTCCCCTCTGCTTAGCCATTGAGCCTTCAAAAACCTATATTTTGAAAGTAAACTTAGCATTTGTTAAGTTTACTTTTGCATAATGAAACATAACACACACAAAATATTATTACAAGGTGTAAGAGGCAAACACAAATTGCTGGGTGAGTTTCGCAATAGTCAAAATTGGATCGGCGGCCATACCTTAGCAGACGCAGCGTTTATACCGCTGGCAAACCATCATGTACATGCATTAATGAGTGATTTAGATTTTTTTACACAATGATAACATACAAGTACCGACACTTATACGTATTGGTATGGCGCATTATCAATTTGAAACTATACATCCTTTTTTAGATGGCAATGGCCGTATAGGACGATTGTTAATAACTCTTTATCTAGTAGCAAATGGTATTTTAGATAATCCTTTATTATACTTAAGCGATTTTTTTGAGAAAAATAAAAATTTATATTATAATAATCTTACCCAAGTGCGAACTAAAAATGATTTATTACAATCATCTTGCAGCGAAAGTAAACTTAGAAAAAATTATTTATGTTTAGTTGTATACCACCTATATCCAATAAATCCAACAATAGCAAACGGAGCAATCATTAAATATACAATACCGCCATTTAAGCCCTGAGCAGGTTTCTTACCCAATTGTTGTGCAGTACGAGTGCATAGAGAACATTGTGCAGAAAGGTTCAGCGTATATAACATGCATATTCCTATAATCAAGACCTTTTTCATTTGCTTGCAAAGGTAAAACTTATATCGCATCAACCATAATATGATCTTATTGCCGTATCTTTTGCAACAGTTTGCAATTAATTATGTTTATTTGTAAAAAATTAATTGCCTTTAAAATAACATGGATTACCAAATAAAACAGCAAGGTAAATTTAAGTTTATTGAGGAGGGGCAAGGGGAGCCTCTGTTGCTTTTGCATGGCCTTTTTGGGGCTCTTAGTAATTTTAAAGATCTTATTAACCACTTCAAGCATCAATATAAAGTAGTTGTACCTATGTTACCACTATTTGAACTTGATATTTTTCATACTACTGTCGGTGGTTTACAAAAACATGTACATAAGTTTATAGAAACATTCGATTATACCAACATTCATTTATTAGGAAATTCATTAGGCGGACATGTAGCTTTAGTACACGTATTAAAGCATCCAGAACGTATTAAGACGTTGACACTTACAGGCAGTTCTGGCCTGTTTGAAAGCGGTATGGGAGATACATACCCCAAGCGTGGAGATTATGAGTATATAAAAAAGAAGACAGAAGTTACTTTTTATGATCCAGCTATGGCTACGAAGGAATTGGTTGACGAGGTGTTTGAAATAACGAACAATCGATTAAAAGTAATTAAAATAATTGCACTTGCTAAAAGCGCTATACGAAACAATCTTGGTGAACAGCTTAAACAGATAAAACAACCCACTTGTTTAATTTGGGGGAATAATGATATCATCACTCCTCCCTTTGTTGGGCAAGAGTTTAAAAATCATATCCCTAATAGCGAACTTCATTTTATTGATAAATGTGGACATGCCCCTATGATGGAGGTTCCAGAAGAATTCAATAAAATTTTGAGCCAATTTTTATGTAAGTATACAGCGCATTAGCATCTATTGCATAGTATTTGCTATTATTTTATATAAATAGAGGTTATGCGTATCCAACAATTATTGTCCATTCATTTCCCTTATTTACACTCAACAGATAAGATTTCTTTTGCTATAGAGCAATTTTCTATTAGCAAAACAAATGCACTGCCTGTTTTACAAGATAATGTTTTTAAGGGTTTAATATTGGAGGGCGATATACTAAAAGCTAGTCGAACTGAACTAGTGGCATCGCTTAGCAATTTTTTTATTCCTCTTTTTGCACATCCCAATGATCATTTTACTCGAGCGATCAAGTTAATGACGGATGCCTCTCTAGATATAGTCCCTGTGGTGGATGAAAAAAATGAATGGTTGGGAGCCGTTACGTACAAGAATTTAATGATTCAAATAGCCCAATATCTTGATGTCTCTCAACCGGGGGGTATCATAGTGCTACAATTGGATCGTTTAAATTATGCTTTTAGTGAACTTAGTCACTTAGTAGAAGCAAGCAATGCCTTTATTACACAACTTAATACGCATCTTGATCAGGCCTCCGGGCTATTAAATGTTACTATCAAAATCAATAAGATTGAAGTTTCAGAGGTTGTTGATACGCTTCAGCGCCATGCGTATTCTGTAAAATATTATTTTGGAGAAGAGTTATATAACAATGATCTACAGGATAATTATAATCATTTAATGAATTATTTAAATGTTTAAGGGTTTTTAATATTTCGTGATAGAACTCTCTGTAAAACCGAGTGATCCCTATCTTTACTTCAATAATTGGTTAAATTCATAATACAAAAAATATCAGATATTCTATAAATGAAAGTAGCTATATATGGTAGGGGTTTAGATAAATCGCATACGGAGCATTTATTTATTTTATTACAAGAGTTGTTTAAGTTTAATATCAAGACCATTATTCATACTGATTTACTACCCTTTTTACAAGATCAAATTTTCAGTAACAATATTCATCCTGAAGTTTTTAATACACATACGGAGTTAGATGACTCTATAGAATGTCTTATTAGTTTAGGCGGGGACGGTACATTATTAGATACAGTAACGTTAGTACGCAATAAAAATATTCCTGTAATGGGAATTAATATGGGACGTCTTGGCTTTTTGGCCAGTATAGGACGTGAGGATTTAACCCATGCGGTAGAATCTTTAGTCAACCATAGTTATGTGGTGGATGAACGAGTGCTCATAAATATTAGTGCGAATGAACCTTTATTTACCGATGCTCCTTTTGGATTAAATGAATTGGTGTTACACAAAAGAGATGTTTCCCCGATGATCAAAATACACACCTATTTAAACGGAGAATTTCTAAATACATATTGGGCTGATGGACTTATTGTATCAACGCCTACGGGCTCTACAGGGTATTCGATGAGTTGTGGAGGCCCCATTGTTTTTCCTGATTCGCAAAGTTTTGTTATAACACCTATTGCTCCTCATAGCTTAAATGTAAGACCACTCATTATTCCAGATAATAATATTATTTCATTTGAAATAGAAAGTCGTTCTGATGAATATATTTGTACTTTAGATGCTAGACACGAGTTGGTAAATCAAAAAGTGCAGGTTTCAATTAAAAAGGAATCTTTTGGTATACAATTGATTCGATTAAATGAAAACAGCTTTTTGCAAACCTTACGTACAAAACTTACATGGGGTTTTGATAAAAGAAATTAATCAACAAGGAATTACAGTTATTCTAACGACGCACTATTTAGAAGAAGCTGAAAATCTTTGCAAGAATATTGCCATCATTGATCATGGGGAAATTATCGAGAATACAAGCATGAAAGCACTGCTGCAGCAATTAGATGTAGAAACTTTCATTCTGAATCTCTCTCATTCCATTGCTGAACTTCCTCAATTAAAAAATTTCACTACGCGAATGATTGACAATACTACTCTTGAAGTGGATGTCCATAAGCATT
>CAYVXB010000046.1:0-1543 GCA_964454275.1 uncultured Chitinophagaceae bacterium
TTAGTGTTTTGTTGGTGGAATAGTTTGCTGCTGTATCGTTGAAGGTTACTAACAGCTCATGTTGCTCTGAAGCGCTTATGTAATTGATTTGATGCGTAGCATGCGCAGGATTTGCAAGTACTTGTTCTATAATTTGTGTAAGATGATTTTGTAATCGGTTTATCAATGCCTTGTCATATATGTTTCCGTTGTATTTAAATTTTATAGAAAGGTTATCTTCTGGCATAACCAATACTGTTAAATCATAACCAGTTTGATCAAACTCTTCGGCTGATAATATAGAAAGCTTTGCATCTTTTTTATTGCCTACACTTTGTTCAACCATTTCTTGCACAGGATAGTTTTCGAATACCATAATATGATCAAACAAATTCCTGCCTAACTCACCCTCCGATTGTATTTCGGCTAGTTGTGTATAATGGTGTTGGGTGCTTTCGGTAGATTGTTCTTGTACTTGTTTAAGGAGTTCAGTTATGGCTTTTTCTGCTTCTATTTGTATGCGTACGGGAATGGTATTGATAAATAAACCAATCATTTCTTCTATACCTTCTATTTCTGCCGGACGACCGGATACGACAGAACCAAATACTACATCGTTTGTATTATTGTACTTACTCAATAAAATTCCCCACACGGTTTGTATAAAGGTATTTTGGGTTATGCCTAATTGGGCACATAATGTTTGTATGGCTTGATGGGTATCTTTTGTTATTACTACTATTTCTTGTTGCGGGTCATATATTTGATTTTGCGGAACATCATTTATGCCATGCGGAAGGCTATTTATGTCATGCGGAACATCATTTACGCCATGCGGAAGGCTATTTATGTCATACGGAACATCATTTATGCCATGCGGAAGGCTATTTATGTCATGCGGAAGATCATTTACGCTATGCGGACTGGATATTTGCTTATTGGATATGTGTTTCTGTTGCTGCTTGGTCGATAATATAGCTAGGCTGCTTAAGGTATCATAGCCTAGTAAGTAGTTTTTCCAATAATCGTGGCTTTTTTGTTGATCAATAGTGTTGAGCCATTGAATATATTTTGAATACGGATGAACTTTTGGAAGTTGCGGTATTGTATTTTGCTCCTCGTTATTATATATCTCAAAAAATTCTTTAATGAGTATGCCTACACACCAGCCATCCATGAGTATATGATGAAAACTCCAAATAAATTCGTAGATATCATCACCAAAATCTATTACTGATAATCGCATTTGAGAACCCTTATGCAAATCGAAGCCTTTGGTTTTATCTTGTTGCTTATACGTTTCTATAGAAAAATCTTTTTCCGTAGAAACATTGATATATGTAAAATTGGGATTCGATTGTTTATATACAATTTGCAGCAATGTATCATCTAACTCTTGCGTAAAAGATGTACGTAGCACTGCATGCCGATTGATTAACTGTTGAAAGCTTTGTCCTAACAATGAAATATTGATATTGCCTTTTAACCGATAGCTCATTTGATCGCAATAAGCTAAAGAATTTGGTACCGTTAACCAATGATAATACAATCCTTGTTGTAAAGG
>CAYVXB010000046.1:1553-16198 GCA_964454275.1 uncultured Chitinophagaceae bacterium
ACTTAACCAATACACATCTTCTACATTATTGTATTGATTTAATTGTTGTACTTGTTCTACTGTTAATGCTTTGTACGTTAAATCTACTGGCGTCAAGTGTGTTTCGTTTTCTGTAGCTAATGCTTGTATAAGATGTTGTAGTTGTTGTTGATATATACTAGTAAGTTTTTCAATAGTCTCATTTTTATATTGTTGACTACTATATCCTACAGCAATTTGCAGCTTATCGTCCACAATCATACCAGAAATATCGAGCACATGATCTCTCCGCATATTGTCTGAAATTTGTTTTCCAGAATTTTGTTTTGAAAATTGAAACAGTTGTTTGCCTTCTTTTGTTTGAGTACCTGTTCCAAAATCTCCTAAATAATTAAATATAATATCTGTATGCAGTGAATAAGGTTTTTGAGCCAGATAGCGTAGTGTACTGTAACCTATGCCTTTGTTAGGTACACGATGCAATGTTTCTTTTACCTCTATAACATGACGAATAGGATTATTGCTGTGATTAGTATTGATAATAACCGGATAAATAGAAGTGAACCAACCTACTGTTCTACTTATATCTATATCTGCACCAATATCTTCTCTACCATGTCCTTCGAGATTGATGTTTATATAATTGATTTTGAATGTTTGTTGTAATGCTATTGTTAAAGCAGCAAGTAAAATATCGTTAACATCGGTTTGATATGCTTTGTAACACGCTGTTAATAGTTGTTGCGTAAGTGTTTTATCTAATGAGAAATTTTGCGTTGATGCATCTCCTATTCTGTTGCTACCTTGTGGATTATCTTTAAGCAATACATCAGCAAGCGCACTGTTTACGACTGACCAGTACGATTCTTCTTTTTGTAATGTTATACTTGTAGCATATTCGTTTTGCTTTTGTTGCCAATGCTTAAATGAATCTGTTTTGAGTGGCAATGATAAAGGTGTGCCCGATAAATATTGTTGATAGAGATTAGATAAGTCCTCTAACAATATACGCCAGGATACGCCATCGGTTATTAAGTGATGACAAACTATCAATAATTTATTATGTTGATTTGGATACCGAAACAAAGCGACTTTTAATAATGGACCTACTTCTAAATTTATGCTCGATTGCATACGCTGACAATGTTGTGCAAAAGAAACATCATCAGATACTTGAATAATTTCTAAATCATAGCGTTGTTCTTCTCCTTTATTTTCTTGTATCCATCCATTTTCTGTTTTTCGAAATACCATACGCAACGCATCGTGATGCATAACAATTTTATCTAACACTGCTCTTAAACCAGCTTCAGATAAAGACATTTCGCTCTCTAATAGTACAGATTGATTATAATGATGATGATCAACATCAGCTTGTTCGAAAAAGTATTGTTGTACCGGATTTAAAGGAATTATTCCTTCTACAATATCTTGCTGTATTTGTCGGTTATTGATTTGTACTTTTCCAGCCAGATCTTGTATAACTGGATAAGTCATCATATCTCTTATGGTTAAACTATATCCTCGTTGTCTTAAACGAGATATAACTTGTATTGATTTAATAGAATCTCCTCCTAATGAAAAGAAATCATCTTTTATACCAATAGATTGTTTTTTAAGTACTTCTTCATAAACGGCTACTAGATGTTCTTCTACATCATTAGTAGGTGCAACATATTGTACACCACTGGATAATTCTAATGTTTCAGGGTTGGGGAGCGCTTTTTTATCTATTTTACCATTGGTGGTTAAAGGCAATTGTTGGAGTTGTACATAATGAGCAGGTAATAGATAAGCGGGCAAAGACTGAGCTAGATAATTGCGTATATCTGTTGTGTTCAGTTCTTCTTTGCTTACCATATAAGCTACTAATTCTTTTTCTCCTGTTTGATTGGTTTTTGCAACTACCACGGCTGTTTCTATAGCAGTATGTTTTTGTAATACAGACTCTATCTCTCCTAACTCTATTCTATATCCTCTTATTTTTACTTGTTCATCTTTCCTACCGGCATACTCTATATTTCCATCGGGTAGCCATCTACCTAAATCTCCTGTTTTGTACATTCTTTTGCCTGCATTGAATGGATTGGCTACAAACTTTTCCTGTGTTAGTTCTGTTCTGTTTAAATATCCTTTTGCCAAACCTGTACTACTTATACATATTTCTCCAACTGCACCTATAGGCATTAAGTTATAATGATCATCTATGATATAAATATTCGTATTGGTAATGGGCTTACCAATAGGCACTATATCGGTTTCTATTTTTTCACCTTTATTTATTGTATAAATCGTTGCACATATACTTGATTCTGTTGGGCCATATCCGTTAAAATATATACCATGCTGCGCAAAACTATTAGCATCTTTAGCAATAGCCGCTTCGCCCGCTGTTAAAAGTTTTTGTAAACCTTTTATATTATCGACTTGTAGTAATTGAAGATATGCAGGTGGAAGGGTAACTACATCAATTGTATGATCAGTAATATATTGCTCTAATAAGTCAGGTGTTTTCTTTTTGTCTTCATCTATAATATATAAAGTATTACCGTGAGCAATTGCCAAAAATATTTCCCAAACAGAAGCATCAAAAGATAGAGAAGCAAATTGAAGTGCTTTGGATTGTTGTTCTAAATTAAGAATGGTTGATTGTGCTTGTATAGTGTTAGCAATGGCTTTATGTTCTATCATAACACCTTTGGGCTCTCCAGTGGAACCAGAAGTGTAAATGATATACGCCAAATACTCAGGCTGCACAATGGTTGTAGGCGATTGTGTTGATGCCTCTATCGTATCTAGCTGAACATCAATAGCAAATATATTTCCGGTATAATAAGACACATCAAACAAGTAATCTATTTGAGTAATTAATGCTTTGATGTTGGTGTCTTGTATAATAAATTCTTTTCTGGCTGCGGGGTATGTAGGATCAATGGGAACATACGCTGCTCCAGCTTTTAGTATTCCTAGTACGGCAACAATAGCTTTTTCTGATCTGTTCAACATAATACCAACTAAGTCGTTAGGTTGAATATGGTATTCTGATTGCAGGTAATTCGCTAATTGATTAGCTTTTTCATTAAGTTCTTTGTAAGTAAGTGTTTGGCCTTCATAAAATAGGGCAATAGCATCGGGTGTTTTTTGTGCATGCTCTTCAAACAAACTTATAATGGTTGTATGTGTAGGATAATGAGCAGTTGTATTATTAAAGGTTACCAACAGTTGATGTTTATCTTTTTCATTTAAAAAATCAATTTGGTGAATAGGTTCGTTAGGGTTTTGTAAAACGGCTCGCAGCAACTGTTCCACATGATTAAATAGTTGATGAATGGTATGCGCTGCATAAATATCGCTATTATATTCTATGTTAAGCTGGAGTTCATTTTCAACTTCTACAAAGTTAAACACCATATCAAACCGGCTTGTTAAGCTTTCTGTATTCGGATAGCCGCTTATGGTTAAGCCGTTTACCTGTTCTTGTTTTTTAGCATGTCCAATAGCGTTGGTTTGCAGTATTACTTCTACATCATACAAATAATTTCTGCTCATGTCTCGTGGTAATTGCAATGCAGCCACTAGTTCATCAAAAGGATATGCTTGATGTTGATACGCATCGGTAGTAACCTGTTTAACTTTTTGCAATAAGTTGATGTAATTATCTTTTCCGGAAAAACGTGTTCGTAAAGCCAGTGAATTTACATAAAATCCAATTTGATTTTCTAGATCAGGATGTTCTCTGCCAGCTATGGGACTGCCTATAATAATATCTTCTTGATTTGTATATCTATAAAATAATGCATTAACCGCAGCCAATAAGCTCATAAATAATGTTGCCCCTTGTTGATGTGCAAACACTTTAATATCATGACTTAGCGTATGATCAATTATTTTATGTACAGATCCTCCATTGTATGTTTTTATTGCAGGCCGTGGCTTATCGGCAGGAAGCGCTAATACAGGAATTTCTCCTTCAAGCTGTTGTAACCAATAATTTTTATGTTGATGAAAGGTTTCATTTTTTAATTGTTGTTGCTGCCAAACGGCATAGTCTTTATATTGTATGCGTAAAGGTGTTAAGGTGTTGGGTTGCTTATTGGTGTACGCATGGTATAAGGTTAGCAATTCTTGTATCAATACATCCATCGACCAACCATCGCTGATAATGTGGTGCATGATGTATGTAAAAATCCATTTGTTATCTGATATTTTAAAAAGCTTGGCTCGTAATAATATATCTGTGGTAAGATTAAATGGTTCGGTGAAACTCGCTTCTATAAACTGTTGTAAGCTTTGTTTTTGATTTGTGTTGCTTAAATCTTGATACGGTATATTAAATTGTATGGCTTGAGCCGGCCTAATGAATTGCCTAGCTTCTCCTGCTTCATTTTGCTTAAATCCGGTTCGTAAAATTTCGTGCCTTGTTAATAATGTATGAAATGCGTAGTGTAGTGCCTCTTTATTTAAATTCCCTTCAAATACATATACACCGGGTATATTGTAGGCTACGTTACCTTCTTCAAACTGGCTTAATATCCATAATCTGCGTTGAGAGGATGATAGAGGATAATCAGTTTGTTCCGCCGCAACAGGAATGTTGGTGTATGTTGTTGTTTGCGCTTGTTGTATGTATTGTGCTTGTTCTTGTACTGTTTGTTGTACAAATAATTGCTGTAGGGCTATTTTAACTTCAAATTGTTTATATATCTGCCCAGCTAAACGAATGGCTTTTAAACTGTGTCCGCCTAAGGCAAAGAAGTTGTCCTTTATTCCTATTTTTTCTTTGCTTAAAATTTCTTGCCATATCTGTACTAATTTTTCTTCTATTGCATTGGTTGGTGCTATATATTCTACACCACTTGAAATGCCTAGTGCTTCAGGATTTGGCAAGGCTTGCTTATCTATTTTTCCATTAGGTGTTAATGGTAAACTATCCAACTGTACAACATAATTAGGCAACATGTACAGCGGTAATGTTTTGCTTAGATGCGTTCTTATATCGGCAATGTTTAATGCTTGCTTACTTATGATGTAAGCGACTAGTTCTTTTTCATTTTGTGTATTCCATTTTACAGCAACAACGGCTGTATCTATATGTGGGTATTTTTGTAATGCTGTTTCTATTTCGCCTAATTCTATTCTATAGCCTCGTATTTTTACTTGATCATCTTTTCTTCCTATATATTCTATGTTGCCATCAGCCAGCCATCGGCCTATGTCTCCGGTCTTATACATTTTTGTTGCTGGCTTAAATGGATTGGGTACAAATTTTTCTTTGGTTAATTCTGGGTTATTTAAATAGCCTCTAGCTAAGCCATCGCCGCTAATGCATATCTCTCCTATTACTCCTATGGCGCATAATTGATCATCTTCATCAAGTATATATATTGCTGTTTGTGCAATGGGCTTTCCAATTTGTATAGATTTATTTTCTTCCAATTGTTTTACTACGCAACCTACTGTGGCTTCTGTTGGACCGTACTCATTATATATTTGAATAGCAGGATTTATTTTTTTTAGAATATGTACATGTTGCGGAGTAACTTCTTCTCCCCCCACAATAGCAACTACAATATTTGAAGAGGTTATGTTCAGTTGATGTAAAACCGTAATATGTGAGGGTGTTAGTTTAATATAGTTAATACCGCTATCGGCACTAAATGTGTGTTGTAATATTGCTGAAAGCTCTTGTTGTTGAGGATATATAAACAATTGTCCGCCTTGTGTGAGTGTGCAAAAAATACTGGTTATGGTAAGATCAAATGCCAGAGAAGTGTATAATCCAAAATTTACTTTTGTTGCTTGGGTAGCATAATAGTTATTCGCCCATTGAATATAATTGGAAAAACTTTTATGTGTAATAGCACAACCTTTTGGTGTACCAGTAGAACCAGAAGTGTAGATGATATACGCTAAATCATCGTATTGATGTATAGGAGATACATTATGAAGTTCATATTTATTTGCTTCTTTCTTAAACTGTTCTATTTCCTTTTCATTGATAACGACTTTGCATGCACTGTTTTCTATAATATAATGAACTCGTTCTTGTGGATAGGTTGTATCAATGGGAACATAAGCTCCGCCTGATTTTAACACTGCCAGTATGGATATAATCATCCATTCACTTCTTTCTAATTGTATGCCGATTACATCATCTGGTTTAATGGTATAATTCGTTTGTATATAATGTGCTAACCGGTTAGCATGTTCATTCAATGCTTTATACGTAATTTTTTTCGTCTCAAATATAAGCGCAACATCATGAGGCGTTTTTTGTACCTGCTCTTCAAATAAGGCTATAATTGTTTTTGAATGAATTTGTTGTGTAGATGTATTGTTGAATACAGTTGTTAATTGATGTTTTTCTTTTTCGTCTAAATAATTTAATTGTTGAAGTGGAATTGTAGGTTGTTCTACAGCATGGGTTAGTAGCTGTTCTACATGATTAGCCATGCGCAATATGGTGTCCGCATTAAATAAATCATTGTTGTATTCAATGCTCAATTGTACTTCATTTTCTGTTTCTGCAAAGTTGAACAACAAATCGAATTTGCTGGTTATGTTGGTTTCTTCTTTATAGGCTGTTATGTGTAGATCACCTATTTGTTGTTGTGCGTTGGTAGATGCTGCATCCATAGAAACCATTACATCAAACAATGGATTTCTACTCATATCTCGCTGTAGATTTAGCTGTTCTACCAATTCATCAAACGGATAGAGTTGATGTTCATGCGCATTTAACGTTACTTGTTTTACATGTGTTAATAACTGCTTGTAGTTTTCTGTTGCCTTAAACTGTGTGCGTAAGGCCAATGTATTTACATAAAATCCAATTTGATTTTCGAGGTCTGCATGTGCTCTACCTGCTATAGGACTGCCTATAATTATATCTTGTTGATGGGTGTATTTGTATAACAACGCATATACGCCGGATAATAAGCCCATAAATAAAGTACCGCCTTGCTCATGGCTTAATGCTTTTATATTTTTAATGAGTGGTGCAAGCAGTGTTTTGTGTACTACACCACCATTATAGGTTTTTACAGAAGGTCGTATTTTATCTGTAGGTAATGCGAGTATAGGTAAGGTTTCTGTAAACTGATGCAGCCAATAGTTTTTATGTATTTGTGTTTCCGCATTACTTAACTGTTGCTGTTGCCAAGCCGCATAGTCTTTATATTGTATGCGCAAAGGCTTTAAGGTATTGGGTTGCTTATTGGTGTACGCATGGTATAAGGTTAGCAATTCTTGTATCAATATATTCATTGACCAACCATCGCCAATAATATGATGCATTACATATACAAATATCCATTTATTATTTTCTAGTTGATATAGGCTTGCTCGCAGCAAAGGCCCTGTGCTTATATCAAATGCATCATTACAATCTGCATGTATGAATGCTTGTATATTTTTTTGTTGATTGGTTTGCTGACGTAAATCTTGATACGCTATTTTAAATGATGCATCCTG
The DNA here is from genome assembly GCA_964454275.1 of uncultured Chitinophagaceae bacterium. Taxonomy (GTDB): domain Bacteria; phylum Bacteroidota; class Bacteroidia; order Chitinophagales; family Chitinophagaceae; genus CAYVXB01. The sequence continues at coordinate 9,006 of CAYVXB010000046.1, forward strand.
AATAGGCTGAATAATTTGCCATGCGTTGTTCTCTTCATCTTCTTTAAAAATAGTTCTTAATATTTCGTGGCGTTCTATTATGGTATTGAATGATTGTTCTAATGCGATATAGTTCAGATTGCCTTCAAATACATATACACCAGGGATATTATATGCTGTACTGCCTCCTTGAAACTTACTTAATATCCACAACCTGCGTTGTGCAGAAGATAAACTATACTGTTTTGCAACAGGTATCTGAGGAATAGCCTCTGCCGTTTTTTCATCAACATCCGATAAGTATTTGATGAGCGCTTGCTTATGCAACTTAATGGTTGCAAGCATATCTTCATTTATATTTTTGTTAGGATCGTTGAGTTTTAACTTTCCTTCTTCTACATAAATGCGAATATTTTTTTCAGCTAATTGTACTATAAGATCAATAGCTTGTATCATATTTCAATAGTATTTAAATTTTCTGCTTCAATATTTTTTGAGTTTTCAATCCAATGTTTTGCTTTGATAACGTTGCTTAACGCCTCAATTGTTGGATTAGCAAAAACATCTTTTATTTTAAGTTTAATATCAAATTCTTTTTCAATTCTAAAAACCAACAACACTACTTTTAAGCTGTGTCCGCCTAAATCAAAAAAGTTATCTTTTATGCCTACTTGATCAATATGTAAAACTTCTCCCCAAATATTTGCTAATGCTTGCTGTACTTCATTTTCAGGGGCTACATATTCTACACCCACTCTTGTGGTTAACGCTTCCGGAGTAGGCAATGCTTTTTTATTCACCTTTCCATTGGTCGTTAACGGTAAAGCACTAAGTGTTACATAATGACTCGGTATCATGTATTCAGGAAGGGTTTGCCGTAAATAATCTCGTATTTCAGTTGTATGTATTGGATGGTTGAATACCATGTATGCTACTAATTCTTTTTCGCCTTTGGTAAGTTCTTTAGTGATTACTACAGCTTCTTTAATTTCTTGTATAGCTAATAAATGTTTTTCTATTTCGCCTAATTCAATTCTGTAGCCTCGTATTTTTACTTGATCATCTTTTCTTCCTATATATTCTACATTGCCATCTTGAACCCATCTTCCTAAATCTCCTGTTTTATACATGCGCTCCCCTTGTTGGTATGGATTAGGTACAAATGTTTTTTTAGTGAGCTCTATTTTGTTCAAATACCCTCTGGCTAAGCCATCGCCGCTTATACAAATTTCTCCTATAACACCTTCGGGCACTAATTGATTGTTATCATCCAGTATATAAATAGCGGTATTAGCAATAGGTTTTCCAATTAATATATTTGAATATTGATGGGGAACTTCCCATAACATACAGCCTACGGTTGCTTCGGTAGGACCATATTCATTATATATGCGTACATCCGAATTTAATTGTTTAAGTATGTGTATATGATTTGATCGCAGTGCTTCGCCTCCAACAATAGCTTTTTTAAACTGCGATGCCTGCAATTCCATAGTTCCTATAAGATTTATATGCGATGGTGTTAGTTTGATGATTTCTTTTTCGTTATTGGATTGGACATAGCATTTTAATACATCTGTTACGTCTAGTGAAGGGCTATAAACGTTTATCGTATTGCCACTGAGTAAGGGTGCATAAATGCTGGTTACGGTTAAGTCAAATGATAAAGAACTGAATAAACCAAAATTTTCTTGCAATTCTTTTTGAACATACGTATCTATTGCCCAATAGATGTAGTGAATAAGCGACTGATGTTCGATCATTACACCTTTAGGGTTTCCTGTAGAGCCAGAGGTGTAAATAATATATGCCAAGTTGCTCGGTTTAACATTTAAATCTAATGGCGTGGTATCGTATGTATTTATTTTTTGTACATCATATTGATATTTTTTCTTTTCTAGTTTTAATCGGCTTAACCGTTTATTGATGCGCAAAAAAGCATCGTACCGATAGCGGGTAAGCTCGTTAGATACCGTATGTATTTTATCGCTGTAATGGGCTTCTGTTATGCCTATATTATCTGCTATTATATCGTTAAAGTAATCTTTAGATATAAATAATTCGGATGCCCAATCGGTTTTGGTACGGTACCCTTTTTCAGCATTTTCTTTTTTGAATGTCGTTAAATCCTCTATAAGTGCGGTCCGTTTATCTTCATCCATTATATCTCCAATAAAAAGTATTCCTTCCTCTTTCATTTTATCAATCACTTTTATCAATACATCTCGTAAATAATTATGACCGTTAAAACTTTGGATTACACTATTAATGATGACCAAATCAAAATCTTTTTCGCTTAATTGATCAATTTCATGTGCTGGTAAGCACGATAATATAATGTTGTTGCACCCTTTTTCTTTAAATAATTTTTCGGTGTTAACCAATATGGAGGAAGATAAATCGGTGCCATAATACATACCTACTTTAGGAGCTATTTGCAGCATCGTTAAGCCCGATGAGCAACCAATTTCTAACACCTTCATGTTAGTATGTAAATGATCTTTCAGTTTTAAATAGGTGTTTTCACTATACTCTCGCATTTCTGTTTCAGTTAAATATTCGCCGGTGTAACTGCTCATCCATCCGCCTCCAGATATAGCATCCGTTGCAGTTTCGCCCACATGATCCCATAAATCTTTTAACATTAACTGATTTCTAAATCCGCCTTGTTCTCGATATATATCATCACTATCTACACAAACTAAATGTTTGAGTTTGTTGCTGCGCCATTGTAATCGGTTAGCAAATTCAACTAAGCTTTTATCAACCAATAATATTTCAATGGCAGCATCCTCTATCATATACAATAATCTATCTTCCGGATATGCACTATCTAATGGAACATAAGCTCCACCTGCTTTTAAGACACCCAAAATAGACACAATGAGTTCTTTACTTCTTGTTTGCAATATGCCTACTCTAGATTCAATGGGTAATTGTACATCTTCACATAAAAATTTACTGAGTTGATTGGAGCGTTCTTCTAGTATTTTATATGTGTATGATCCCGTTTCATCTATCACAGCTGCATGTTCTGGCGTATGCACACTTTTCGCTCTAAAAAGCTTATGTATATTGGTGTTGGAAGGATATGGTTGTGTTTTACCGTGTACATAATGACGTAAAAGTTTTTGTTCTTCTTCATAGGTTAACATGTTAATATCCGATAATACAATATTCGGATTATCTAATATGGTTTGTAGAATTTTTTTAAAATGATTCGTAACTCGTTCAATAGTTGCTTCATTATAAATAGCTGCATAATATTCTACTTCAATAAATAAGTGATCATCTTTTTGATGCACAAACCAAGTCATATCAAACTTAGATGTGTTAAAGGTTTGATTATAAATCGTGTTTATAAAATCCGGTGTTTCATGATCGTCATCTATAATAGATTGTATGAAATGCGTTTTAGATTGTTCAAAATTTTGTACAACGAGTGCAATATCAAAAATGGGATTTCTAGAGGGATCTCTTTCTACTTTCAACATATCTACCAAATCTTCAAATTGTACATCTTGATTTTCGTAAGCCTGTATGCTGGTTTCTATAACTTCTGTATAAAATTCTTGAAACGATTTATGCGCTTGTGGAAAATTGCGCATGGCTAATGAATTAACGAACATGCCTACAATGCGCTCCACATCTGGATGGCGACGTCCTGCAATGCCACAGCCAATGATAAGATCTTCTTGTCCGGTATATTTATGTAGTAAAATATGCAGAACAGATAAGAGTGTTATTTGTAAACTTGCCTGATGCTGATTTCCAAAATGAATGAGTTGATGGGTTAATGCTTTATCAATGGTAAAGCGATATACAGCGCCTTCAAAACTAAAGGTAGAAGGCCTAGAACGATCTGCAGGAAAATTTAATTGCGGTATATCGTGCGATAGTTGTGTGAGCCAATATTTTTTTTGATGATCTAATTCACCATTATTGATCATCGTGTTTTGCCATTCAGAAAAATCTTTATACTGTAATGTAAGGGGCACAAGTTGTTTACCTTTATATAGATGTATAAAATCATCTATTAAAACTTCTTGCGATGTACCATCTGCAATAATGTGGTGCATATCTACCATCCACACATATCCAACATTTTTTACTTGTACAATAGCAGAGCGTAGTAAAGGTGCTTGTGTTAAATCAAAAGGTTTAATAAATGCATGAACATATTTTTCAAATGCTTCTGATGTGCATGCTTGTTCATCTAATGTAAACACCATTTCAGGATGTATTTGCTGATAAGCTGTTCCATCTATTTTAATAAAAGATGTTCTAAAACTTTCGTGTCGGTTAACGAGTTGCTGTAAGGCAATAGCTATTTGTTTTTTATCTACTGTTTTTCCTAAATAGCTTACCATAGGCATATTGTAGCCCGTACTATCAGGTGCAAATTCTTGTAAAAAAAATAATCTTTTTTGTGCTGATGACAAAGGATAGTATGCTTGTTGTGATGCCGGTTGTATATGGATATAAGCCGTTTTTTTAGCTTGGCTAATGCATGCTGCTTGATCTTTTAATACAGATTGTATAAATAGTTGTTGTAAGGGTATTTTAACCTCAAATTGTTTGTATATCTGTCCAGCTAAACGTGTAGCTCGTAAGCTATGTCCGCCTAATGCAAAAAAGTTATCGTTTATACCTATTTGTTCTTTGCCTAAAATCTCTTGCCAAATTTGTACTAATTTTTTTTCTGTTTCATTACGAGGTGCGACATACTCTACTCCGCTGGATAATGCTAATGTTTCACGATCGAGTAATTTTTTTCTGTCTACTTTCCCATTCGGCGTTAAGGGTAATACATCTAGCTGTACAACATAATGGGGCAACATGTAAATAGGTAATGTTTGGCTTAAATGTGCTCTTACATTTGCTACGTTGAGGGGTTGTTTGCTTACCATGTACGCTATCAATTCTTTTTCACCTTGTATATTAGACTTGGCTATAACAACGGCTGCATCTACGTTTGCATAATTTTGTAGCGCCGTTTCTATTTCGCCTAACTCAATTCTGTATCCTCGTATTTTTACTTGCGTATCTTTTCTACCTATAAATTCAATGGTGCCATCGGGTAGCCATTTACCTAAATCACCTGTTGTATATAATCGTTCATTTTGTTTAAATGGATGAGGTATAAATTTTTCTTTGGTTAGGCTTGGATTATTCAAATAACCTCTTGCCAAACCTGCTCCTCCTATACATATTTCTCCTATTACCCCTACAGGTTGCAATTGATTATGATGGCTAAGTATGTATATATTTTTATTGTTGATAGGTCGTCCAATGTTAGCATGTAAATATTCATTTTCTATGTTTAAAAATGTACTGCACACTGTACATTCCGTTGGTCCGTATCCGTCATATATAGATAATTTTCCTATATAATTAGAAATGTATGATGTGTTGAAAACATCTCCACCACTAATTAATAACCTTAGGCTGTGTAATGATGTATGGGTAGTGTTTAGCTCTTGTATTACCAACGGCGTAGTACTAAGTATGGTTGCATTTTTTTCTTGTATTAATATTTTTAGTTCTTGTATATCTCGTCCGCCATTTTTACTTATCAATAATGTTGCACCATTTATGAATGTAGGATATATTTCTTCCACATGTGTATCAAAAGATATGGAGGATTGTTGAATAACCCTGTCTTGGTCTTGTATCTTAAATGTCAACGAAGCAGTCATTGTATAATCTGTAACTGCACAGTGTTCTATCATTACACCTTTGGGGTTGCCCGTTGTTCCCGATGTATAAAGTACGTACGCTAAATTATTTTTATGGTGAATAAGCGATATATTTTTTGTGCTGTACTTTTCTTTACCTACTTCTAATGTTGCTAATTCTTTTTCATCAATCACTAGTTTGCAGTTACTATCCTCTATCATATAATCAATACGCTCTTTAGGATACGTTGGATCGATGGGGACATAAGCTCCGCCTGATTTTAATATACCCAGCATCGCTATAATCATCCATTCACTTCTTTCTAATTGAATGCCTATTAAATCATCTGGTTTGATCGTATAATTTAATCTTAAATAATGTGCCAAGCGATTTGATTGTTCATTGAGTTGTTTGTATGTAAGTGATATGTCTTCGCATACAACTGCAATATTGTTAGGTGTTTTATGAACTTGTTCTTCAAACAAATCAATAACTGTTTTGTTGTTGGGATAATCTACTTTGGTATTATTAAATGTTACCAATAGCTCCTGTTTTTCTGCCTCACTTATATAATTTATTTGATTGACAGCCGTATCTGGTGCTTGTACAATGGCTTCCAACAATATATTCAAGTGCTTACCTAATCGGCTAATGGTTTCTTTATAATATAGATCAGTATTGTATTCTATTTGTACTTGTATGGTTTCTTCTATTTCTACAAACGTAAAGGTTATATCAAATTGACTAGCCGTTTGTAGAACGCCATCATAATGGCTTATGGTAACATCACCCAACTTTTGTGTAATTAATGTATCACTTCCTGCATCGTTATTTTGTAGTACAACCATTACATCAAACAATGCATTTCTACTCATGTCTTTTTGAAGATTTAATGCATCAACCAATGCATCAAATGGATAGGCTTGATGTTTGTAAGCATTTACTGTATTGTGTTTGATGATTTCTAGTAACGCTTTGTAGCTATGGGTCCCATTAAATTGTGTTCGCAATACCAAGGTATTAATGTACAAACCTATTTGATCATCTAAGTCTGCATGCGTTCTGCCAGCAATAGGGCTGCCTATAATAATATCCTCTTGACCAGTATATCGATACAACAATGTATTTACGGCTGCCAGCAAACTCATAAACAATGTTGCTCCTTCTTGCTGACTTAGCGCTTTTATTTTTTTTGTTAATGATGGATGGATGGTCTGTTGTATAACATTTCCATTATATGTTTTTACAGCAGGACGTGGTTTATCAGTAGGCATTTCCAATACTGGAATATCTCCCTGTAGTTGTTGCAACCAATAATTTTTATCTGTCTGTAAGGATTCGCTATGTAATTGTTGTTGTTGCCAAACTGCATAGTCTCTATATTGTATAGATAGGGGTTTTAGTAGATGAGCAGTTTGCTTAGTAGAATATTTATAGTAGTGTAAAATTTCTTTAATCAATACACTCATCGACCAGCCATCGCTGATAATATGATGCATTACATAAGTAAATACCCATTGGTGATGCGCTATTTT
>CAYVXB010000047.1:0-16079 GCA_964454275.1 uncultured Chitinophagaceae bacterium
GGAGATAGTGCAGTTGATTCTAAAGCTTTTGACGGATTAGAAAAAGCAGTAACAGGAAGTTCTACAGAGTATACACCAGGAGCAACTATTGACCTTTCAACTTCATCTGCTATTGATACTAACTACAAAGTATTATTAGATGAATTGGATTTTGCAAAAGATAGTGGCAAGCCTAAAGAATACCACTCTACAGAAGATATATTAGCGCACCATGATGAACTAGTGGCGAATGCGGAGAAAATATTATCAGAAGTATCTGATGATGAGTTTGCTAAACCATGGACAATGAGAAGTGGAGAGCAAGTTTATTTTACCATGTGTAAAGCTGAAGTAGTGAGAACTTGGTGTTTAAATCATTTGTTTCATCATCGTGTACAATTAGTAGTTTATTTACGCTTGCTCAATATTCCTTTACCAGGAATGTATGGTCCAACTGCGGATGATCAAGGTATGTAGATTGTCTGATTTTTTGAGTCTAATACTAAACCGCTAACAAGAATATCAAGATAAAATTCTAAAACTGTTTATAGTATTGAATTACATAAAATTTTTAAGTTTATCTTGTTAGCGGTTTAGTATAAAAATATACCTTCATTAGCAAGTGCGTTTATCAATCTTATTAATTGCAATGCATGATCAAGTTTTTGCAGATAGAACACATCGTATCATTGCAATGGAAGATGAAAAAATAATTACGCTATAGCGAAAGTAAATTCAAAAAATATAGGGAGTTCAATCAATGAGACTCTTCTATGCCTACTGGTTGTATTTGTGTAGCATTAGAATCATTAACTTCTGTATGTCGTATTTGTCCACCCAAATAGCCGGTTCTTGCAACTAACACAAAACTAACAAGGGAAATAAATAAAATAATTAAAGCAATAGGTTTTATGAATGAAGATTTTCTTAACGTTAAGAAAAGTCCCAGAAGTGCAATAACTCCTAATACGATTAATGAGATTAAAGCAAATGTTGCAAAATCCTGATGTTGATCAATCATATTTTTTGAAACTCCTTGAATTTTTTCAACAGTTTCTTCAGCAGCTTCCCCAGTAAGGTAAGCAATGCCTGCACCAATAGAAGAAATAATAAAAATATTATATGCTGCAATTTTTGTTTGATTGTTTTTAGTCCAAAGTCCGTGTATTAAAACAATAGCGCCTAATATTGAGCCAAAAATGGGTAGATGGGTTATTAATAAATGTACATGTGCTTGATTCATAATTTATTTTTTTGAAGTCGTTAATGATTGTATTTAATTAATTAGACATTATCTAAGTTAAAGCAGTTTTATATATTCATTCTAAAATAAGCACGTAATGCCATGACGATTTTAAAAGATTATTGTTTAACTTAAATAATATCTACTATTTATTACTTTTCTTTCATTTGATTCGTCTCTTTCGCCATTTTATTATTTCATACCACATAACAGATAGAAAACCTATAACAATACAAATACTTATTTGCGAAAAATATAATGATTCAAATTTGAAAAACAGAGTCAGTGGTTTTATGAAAAGTAGTAATGCTGTAATAGCAACAGTAATGCTAATGATAAGAATAACAAAACTGTTTTTGTATTTCATGGTAGTAAAAACAGAATAATAAAAGGAGCGATTAACTAATGTAAGGAAAATATTTGCCGCAATTAAAACTACAAAAACCATGGTTCGTGTAGTAGCTTCATTAAAGCCTTGCTGTACTGCATATTGATAGGTTAATAAGGTTCCTACAGTAATCATTAAGCCCTGTATAATGCTTGTAGTGAGCTCTTTAATATTAAAAAAAGTATTGCTAAAAGGACGAGGTTTTTGCGTCATCGTATTTTTTTCTATCGGTTCATTTTCATAAATGATAGAGCAGGTTGGCCCCATTATTAATTCTAAAAAAATAATATGTACCGGCGAAAAAATATTGGGATAAATCCATTGTAAAGCTAATGGAATAAATACAGTAAGAATAATAGGTATATGAATAGATATAATATATTGAATAGCTTTTTTTAGGTTGGTATAAATTTTTCTACCCATAGCAACAGCATCTATCATTTTTGACAAATCATCTTCTAATAAAATTAAAGAAGCGGCTTCTTTAGCCATTTCTGTTCCTTTTTTACCCATAGCAATGCCAATATGTGCCGCTTTCAATGCAGGTCCATCATTTACGCCATCTCCCGTCATAGCAACTATTTCATTGTTTGTTTTTAATGCATTAATGATTTTTAATTTTGCATCAGGAAACATTCTTGTAAATACATTTGTATGCATAACCGTTTCTTGCAATGCAGTATCAGATAATACCATTAATTCATCACCTGTAATCGTTTTTTCGTATCCTCTAAATCCAATTTGCTTGGCAATAGCTGTAGTAGTAGCAGCATTGTCTCCTGTAATAATTTTAACGGAAATGCCTGCTGTATAAAAATCTTCTAATACTTGTTGAATATTTTTCTTTGGTGGATCGTAAAAAGCAACAATGCCTTTAAATACACCTTCAAATTCATGTTGGTTTTTAGGAAAATGAGTACCAGAAAAATTAATGGCAGCAACCGCTAATACACGATAACCCTCTGTGGCTAACGCTATAATTACATTTTCTATTTGTCTTTTTTCTTCTTGGCTCAGTTTACATATACTCATGATTGCTTCAGGAGCGCCTTTGGAAGCAATGATTCTATTGCCTGTGCTGTTTTCAAACAAATGTGTCATCATAGGTGGTTTGCCTTCTAAAGGGTACTCATGCACCATTTTATAATTTGGTCTTTCATCATCTTCAATGATTTTTGTATAGGCTTGATGTAAAGCCAATTCCATCGGATCAAAAGGAATAGGCTCGCTAGCCCACATAGCTAATTGAATCAGGTTTTTTTCATCATCATTTAACACATCTTCAGGATGAACAATTTTATTGGAATGTAGCGCAAACAATTTTGCTAAGCTCATTTTATTTTCTGTAATCGTTCCTGTTTTATCGGTACAAATTACGGTAGCGCTGCCCAATGTTTCAACCGTTTTCATTTGTTTAACTACAATGCCCATTTTCATTAACCGCCAAGCGCCTAATGCCATAAATGTGGTTAAGGCAACGGGAATTTCTTCGGGTAAAATACTCATGGCTAAAGTGAGCGCTTGCAGTAAACTGTCTATTATATTATAAGAATGAAAATAGTTAATAGCCCAAACAATAATAAAAACAATGGCTCCCGCAATAGCCATCTTTTTTACAAAGTTGTTGATTTGTATTTCTAAGGGTGTTTTTTCTTCTTTAATATTTTCTAAACTCTTTCCAATTTTACCCAATTTGGTTTCATTGCCGATAGCGGTAATGGTTGCAATAGCTAATCCGCTGGCAACCGTTGTGCCTTGATAGATAACATGCTCTTCGCTAGATTTATCTTTATTAACAGCAAATGATTCTCCTGTGAGAATGGATTCGTTTACTGCAAAATCGTTGGAATGAATAATAATGCCATCGGCTGCAATAAAAGTACCTTCTTCTACTATTAAGCTATCTCCAACAACCAATGCTTCGCTTTTAATTTCTATGATGTTGCTATTGCGAATTACTTTACAATTGGGTTGTGTAAAGTTTTGTAATTTTTCTAATGCATTGCGACTTCTAGAATCTTGGTATAGGGAAATAATCACTTCAAATACAATGGCAGCAGCCAAAAAAATTCCATCAGACTTATCTCCACTTATAAAATAAATAAGAGAGGCAACGAATAATAAAATGATCATTGGATCTTTGATCAAATTTTTCAAAGCATCTAACAATCCATTTTGTTTTTTATAATTTAATTGATTGAGTCCATATTTTTTTCTCGCATTTACTACTTGGTCATCGGTTAAGCCTTTTATGTTAAAGTGATTGGTAGACATGGATATGATGCAGTTTTTCAAATACAGACAATTGCATGGTAAGAGACTCAAGATATTGTTCAAAATCGACTATTTCAATATCCTTTTCATCATAAGAGAGAAACAAAGGTGTTTCACTCAAATAAATGTAAAGTTCGGGGAATTCCTTTTGAATTATTGCTGTAGTAGAAAAAATTTTGTTCATCAATTTTTTCAAAACCATATCGGTATCATTCATATCCACTTTTAATAATGGTTGAAATCATTTTAAATTGCTCATTAGCATTAAAGCAATGCTTTGAGTGAGCTGGAATAACTATGCCTTCGCCCAATTTAAGTTTAAATTTTTTATCATCAATAGTAAGCTCTGCAGTGCCATCAATAATTTGAATGTAATTATCAAATGGAGAAATCCTTTCTCCTAATTCTTCTCCTGCATCAAATGATGAAACGGTAATATTGCCCGTTGTCTTTTTAATAATAGTTTTGCTTACCACTGCGTTGGGTATGTATTGGATTATTTCAACAATGATATGTGCTTTTGATTTTTCAATTTCACTAGTATCCATATGTTGTATTTGTTTATTTTAAGCTATTTAAAAAAGGTGAGTAAACCTCACCTTTTTTAAATTCAATTTATTTTTTATTATTTACTGTAAATCTTTTAAACGCTTGTCCAAGTTCATTCATATCGTTATTAAATTCGTTTTTAAAGGATGTCCATTGTTCTTTTCCAGTTTCTTTATAGTCATCCAGCTTTTTTTTCATATCGCTGTTTTTGTGCTCTAATTCATCAAGTTGTTTTTCATACGTAGCTTTAATTTCAGTTTTTTCATTAGCTATTCTGGCTTTAAATTCAGCTATACTTTTTTCATGAGTACTAATTTTTTCTGCTGCTTGCTTTTTAAATTCTTGATAATCTGTTACTGAATCTTGTTGTGCTTTGATTAAGTTTTCTTCTGCTTCTGCTTCTGCTACATTGTTTTTTGCATCTTGTACTTTTTCATTGGATGATTTACAACTAATTACACATGTTGATGCTATACATATTGTTGTTACTAAAAAGGTAAAAATTATTTTTTTCATTTTGTATATTTTATTGTGTTAAAAATGGTTTGGTGAATTATGTGAGTGTATTATATTAAGATGGTTTATCTCCACGAATAACTCTTAGTATTAAAGCAATCAATGCAATAACGAGTAGTCCGTGAATAAGCCATCCTATATGAAAAGCAAAGAATCCAATTGCCCAACCTATTATTAGTATTGCGGCAATGAGGTAGAGAAGATTTTTCATGAATAGATATTTAATTTTTAGATAATGGTAAAAAATACCGCTTAACAAGTAGCTAAACGGTATTTTTAGAAAAGATAGAATTAAAGCGCTGCAATAATTTTCTTCAATTCTTCTTTTGTTTTGCCAAGCTTGATTTGAAGTTTTCCTAACATTTCCTCTTTCTTGCCTTCTTCAAACATTAAATCTTTGTCTGTTAAAGTCCCAAATTTTTGTTTGAGTTTGCCTTTTTGTTCATTCCATTTTCCTTTTAGTTCTGTACTGTTCATTTTTTTTAATTTTAATTTCCGCAATTGGCGGAACAAGTGTGAAAAAATTTTCACCATACGAAGATGAGTCTTTTAATTGCAGAAAGTATTACACAATTAAATAAAAGAGTTACATCATTCACACATTTATAATAGAATTTACAGCGTATAAAAATGTTTAATAAAAAAGGCTGTTAAAAATTAACAGCCTTTTTTCTACATCAAAACTTTATTTGTGTTTAATAAGATGCTTTAAGTTCTACCCTTCTATTTTTTGCACGACCAATAGATGTTTTATTATCTGCTATAGGTTGAGTTTCTCCATAGCCTGTTGCCGTTAACCGAGATTCCATAATACCTTTTTCCATTAAATATGTTTTTACAGATTCGGTACGTTTTTGCGATAAGGTCATATTATAATCATCATCGCCTTTACTATCAGTATGTCCTTCAATAATTAAATTAGCGGTTTCGTATCGATTAAGTATAGTTGTTAATTCATCCAATTGCACTAAAGATGCTACTTTAAGTTTATCACTATTAGTTTGAAAGAAAATTTTACTGGCAATTTTTGTAATCTTTTTTATTTCTTCTTTCGTAATTTCAGGACAACCTTTGTTAGCTATCGTTCCTTTTATATTTGGGCATTTATCATCTATATCGGCAACACCATCACCATCTGTATCTGGGCAACCCTTTAAACTTGCTACGCCAGCTAGGTCTGGACAACGATCATCTTCATTTAGAATACCATCTTTATCATTATCAATAGGGCATCCTGATGCATCTACAGCATAGCCTGTTTTTGTATTTGGACATTTATCATCTATATCAGCAACACCATCACCATCTGTATCTGGACAACCTTTTAAACTTTCTACACCAGCTATATCTGGGCAACGATCGTCTTTATCGGCAATACCATCGCCATCTTTATCTGGGCAACCGTTTAATGTTGCAACACCTGCAATATCAGGACATGCATCTAAATAATCAGCCACACCGTCTTTGTCTTTATCCAATGGACATCCTAATTTATCAACAGCCACTCCTACTGGCGTGTTTGGGCATTTGTCAAGACGATCCATTACACCATCTTTATCTTCATCTTTTTTCTTACCAAAATTAAACGTAAGACCAATGGTATGAAAAACGTAAGCATCATTTTCGTTAGCAATAACACCATCTCTATTATCTGCACTAGAATACAAAAACATTTCTTGTACATTGAGCATAAGCGATGGTCCCAGTCTAAAATTTACACCTAACCCAAAAGAAGGTGCTATAAAATCTACTTTTTTTGCAGTGATATCAATATTTTTATCAAACAGCATGGCGCCGCCGCCTACAAATAAATAAGGCCTTACAGGAGATCGAGGCCCCAATATATTAAACTTAAAATTTAGTGTGGCAGTAGTAATATCATTTCTAAATTTTCCAATTGGTCGATTAAATCCAACAACACCTTTAGTTGCTAGTAAGCCTATATCAAAATGGCTGCTGATATATCGTGAAATGGATATGCCACCAAAGCCATAAAAAGCCATATCTGTTTTATAAAAATCATTTCCGAGATCGCCTTTATACTGAGTTGCGCCGCCATGTAAACCAATATTCCATTTTTTATCTTGTGTTTGTGCTTTAATAATAAATGAAAATGTAAAATATGTAAGAAGTAGAAGTAATAATTTTTTCATGTTGTGTTGTATTTTTGTGAAATTAAATATGAATGCTAAATGTGAATGATTATAATCTAATAATTGTTATACAATTAATTTTAATAGTTACATCATTCACACTTTTATTTTAACGAGGTATTATTTTTAGAACAAAAAAAACAATAATGCCCATTAAAATAAATATGCTAAAAAATATGACTAAGTATTTGGACAAAAAATATTCCTTTCCTATTCTACGTATGGGCTCAGGAATCATTTTAGATATGAGTGGGATTATTTTTTTAATGGGACTACTATTTTTTTTAACGATATTATTTGTTTGTTTATAAAGGTGCTCTACTATACTCCCAATATCTTCATTAGAACAACGTGTAATGATTTCTGTTTTGGAATTAATTGTTTTTATAGATTGTATTATTTCATCCCTGCCTTCTCGTTTTGAATAATAATCGATAACGACAAAATTAGTTCGCTCATCCATTTTTTCTAAACAGCTTTCGATGGTATAGAATGTAGATATATTAAGGTTTCTGCTAAATTTTTTATAAAGATATTGTTTAAGTTTATTAACCATTAAACCATTGCTATCAACAATAAATAAATGTATTGCTTGGCTATTCATTTGAACTATTTTTTTGATGCTTGGTCATTAGTTTATGTACCTTCTTAGTATCCAAGCAGTAGTTTCATGTTGTTGCATCAATGCGGTAAGAAAATCTGCTGTTCCAACATCTTTATATTTTTCAGAACAATTTTCAACATCTTTTCGTAACTGAATAATCATTGTTTCATGATCTTTAAGTAATTCTTTGATCATGTCTTTAGAAGAAGGATATTTTCTCGGAGCTTCTTTAATAATAGTTATTTTTGAATATTCCTCCATAGTGCCAATTGTTTTGCTGCCTAATTTTCCAATACGTTCTGCAATTTCATCAATTGATTCTTCTAATTGTTTGTATTGGTTTTCAAATAGTTTATGCAATTCCATAAAACTCTCACCCGATACATTCCAATGAAATTTTCTTGTTTTAATATACAGTGTCATTTCATTCGATAGTTCTATTGAAAGAAGTTCAATAATTTGTTCCAAAAAAATTTCAGCAATCCCGATTTTTATTTTCATTTTTCTATTTTTAATGAAGTGTTTTTGAAGTGATGGACTTTCCAATACATTTTCGTATTTGATGCTGCGTAAAGAAATATAAAATACCTCCGATAATGCCGTAAAGTCCAGCAACACAGAAAAATCCGTAGTATGATTTTCCCAATACATCTCCCAGCCAAAGAGCCACTCCAATATTTAAAAGAATAATGAACATAGACAGAAAAATAACAACCACAATGCTTGAAATAAATAGGCTTATTATCTTCGTTACTTTATGTAAAACTTTAAGTTTTAATAATTCATAGCTTGTCTTTGCATATCCTTGAATTATTTTAAATAACAATTCCATAAAGTTTATTTTATCTGCCATAGTCTCGTCTTAAAAAAGGATTTTATACATTCGTTATTTAGCTCGTTGCTGTTTTTGTATCTTTTTTATTTTCTTTATTTCCTCCTTTTTCATATAACCCACTTGCTGCTTCCTTAGCATTTTCAAATTTTTCAGCACTGCTATTCAATATGTCATGAAACTTTTCTTTTAAATCGTCTACCGTATCTGATCCTTTTTTTGAAATCTTCTTTCTTGTTTCCGACCCTTTGTCTGGAGCAAATAATACACCTAATAACGCTCCTGTAGCAATACCTGCTAACACGCCAATTAATACTTTTTTTGTACTCATGATTTTTTTTTAATTGTTATATAAATAATTTTTACGATTCATTACTTATACGAAGGTGGGTCTTATAAATGTAGAAAGCATTACACAAGTACAGAAAAGAGTTACATCATTCACACATCTCCGTTAGAACCGTTATTCGATGTATGTGTATTAAAATATTTTTCAACAGTTAACCGCGCCATTAAATAGCTAACCGTTGATTCTGCACCTTGATTAAGATTTACATCATCTTCCTCTAATCCATCATAACACCCTCCTGTACAAGGATTGTACATAATTTGATGAAGATGATTATTTCCCAAAAACCAATTAAACGCTATTGTCATTTTATGCATATACGTTTCATCTTTAAACACTTCATAAAATTTCCCTAAAGCAATAATCGTATAGGCCACATCTATAGGTTGTTCTCCTCCATTTATTTTGGGGATGATGGTATCTTTTTTATTTAACCATGTTTTGTTTGAAATTACATTCAACATTTTTTCTGTAAAAATTTTACCCAAAAGAAAATCAAAAGAGGATTGCGCAATTTCTTTATATACCATGTTGTTTGTAACTAACCATGCACAAAGCATAGCTTCAGATAAAACACTGTTGGCATAAGTAAGATACCCTTCAAACCATTGCCATTCTTCATTATGCTCATGCCTATACATTTGAACCAATCGGTTAGCCAATTCGGTAATTAACAATGTATTATATCTCGACTTATTTTTTATGTTACGATAATACAGTCCTTTTATTATAAAAGCCATAGCACGTGTGGAATGTATTTTTATTACATTTTCTAAGGCGCTTTGCATGATCAATGACGCATCTGATACTAATTTTTCTGGAAGAATATTGCCTATGGAAATTAAATATCCTAACGCCCAAATAGCTCTTCCATTAGAGTCTTCTAGGTTAATAAAATTATTTTGTGTAGTAAATTTTTGGTCTTTGCTTACATAATTTAAAAAATACCCTTCAGGCTGTAAGCAAAATTTTATAAAATTGAGATAAACATAAATATACTTGATGTATGCTTCATCTTTTGTTAGTTCGAAATGTTGGCACATGGCAATCATTGCTCGTGCATTGTCATCTAAAGTATAACCAGAGTCAATATCAGGCTGGTTAATTATAGAAAATTGAATAATTCCAACATCCGTTGTTAGCTTTTTTATATGATCAAGATTAATAGCAGGCGTATTATAATGCAACAGTATCTGTCCATTGCTCATTCGCTCAAATAACATTGCATGGGCAATAGCAGCATTTTCCCATGCAGTTGGCGCCATTCTATGTAAGCCATTGGAGCTAATTTTTTTTCTTAACGATTCATTATTGAATAAACTAACAACCGCTTTACTTAATTGTTCTGCATGTTCAAAATCAATGATAATTCCAGCATCATTTTTTAACACTTCACATGCATGTGGAATAGGTGTTGAAATAACAGGGCAACCACAACTAATAGCATACGAAAACGTTCCACTTACAGCTTGGTTAGGATCTTTAGAAGTAAATAAATAAATATCTGTTAGTTGTAAATATTCCAACAAATTGGGTAAGGGTAAAAAATAATTTATAAACTGTACATGATCCTGTAAGTGTAATGCTTCCACTTTTGCTTCGAGCATTTGTCGGTACTTTTCCCCTTCTTGCTTTACAACGGATGGATGGGTTTTACCGATAACCAAAAACAATACATCGGGATTTTGTTTAATGATAGCAGGCAAGGCTTCCAATGTAGTTTCAATGCTTTTGCCAGAGTTTAATAAGCCAAATGTAGACAACACTTTTTTACCAGATAGGCCATATTTATTTTTTAAAAATTGATTATCTGAATGTGGGACTAAGTGTGTACCATGTGGGATGACTGTTATTTTTTGTTCAGATATGCAATAGTCATTAATCAATATTTTTTTGGAAGAATTCGTCATTACTATAATGGATTCAACCGAGCTTGATATTTGTTGAACTTTTATTTTTAATAATTCATCGGGATTAGGTAATACTGTATGAAAAGCAATAACAATGGGCTTATTAAGTATTTGTAAAAAAGAATTGAATTGCTTTTCTCCTTTTGCAAACAAACCAAATTCGTGCTGAATAACTACTGTTTTAATACAGTCATTTTTATTGATTCGAAATGCCAATTTAATAAATGAAACCTTGTTGTTGGGATTAAGGGTGTATTCGGGTGTTTCTGCATAAGCGTATTTTTCATTTTCTAATTCCAATGGACAGATAGTTATTTTAAATGAACAATTAAATTTCTTATTTAAGTTTTGTATCAAATCTTGCGAATATGTTGCAATGCCGCATTCCCTTGGTGGATATGATGTGATCAATAAAACTTCAGATAACTTATTATCAACATTCTCAATCCTAATAGCACTTTTTGAAAGCATTTCTTGTTGCCTTTCAGCGGGAATAATTTTGTGGTAACTCAACACCATGTTATTTCTCATCATTTTTAGTATTAAGCATTAGCTCTTTTAATAATTCAGGGAGATTAATAGAAGCACATGCAATTTGCTCATCAGCAGCGCCGTAATAAATATAGAGGGTATCTTCCATTACAATAGCACCTGTAGGAAAACATACATTATTTACTTCCCCTTTTAACTCCCACTCATGCTCAGGTTTAAATAAAGGATAGGGTAATCTTGCAATTTCTATTTGTGGGTTGTGTAAATCTAATAATGCTGCACAAGCAACATATACATAGCCGGTTACGGAATCGTGTACACCGTGGTAAATCAATAACCATCCATGTTCTGTTTCTATTGGTGGGCATCCACCACCTATATAACTTATTTCGTGCTTATGTTTTGGAGAAAGAACTATCCACTCATTAAGATGAAGAAAATAGTTTTGCCAAAATTCAGTAGTAAGTTCCTCTAAATTATTTACGGCAACAATTTGAATATCAGGTCTTACTCGATGCAAGAAGTGAAATTTTCCATTTATTTTTTTTGGAAAGAAAATAACATTTTTATCCCACAAAAATATTTTCTTTCCTTTCTTTTCTTCAATACCCTCATGTGCATTATAGCGAATGTATTTTTCGTTGATGGCCGTTTTGGATCCAGCAAGATGTTTGAATGCACTGTAAATAATCTGCGGTACAATTAATCCTTTCTTTTCAAAATGACATAAATCTCTTGATATAGCTAGCGCTCCTAGTGCATTTACACCATCATATGCTGTGTAAGTAAGATAATATACATCTTCAATTTTCACAATACGAGGATCTTCAATGCCTTGTAATTCATAATCAAATTGCGGAAAAAGCACAGGCATATCAAACCTTTTTTGAATAGTAAGTGGTTCTTTTAATTGGCAATAACCTATGCTAGAATAATTGCCTTTTGTTACCGCTCGGTAAAAAAGATGAATGATATTACCTTCCAGTATAGCCGCAGGATTGAGCACTGCTTCATTTTCAAAACCAAGTGTAGTTTTTTGTAGCAAAATGCCTTCCTTTTTAACTTCTATCATAATTAATTTTTGAACGAAGCTATAAAGGTGGGTTATTTTATGTACGAGGGTATTACATAATTATAGAAATAAGTTACATCATTCACACATCTTCGAGTGCAGTACGCTTTTTATACTTGAGGTGTTTAAAAAAGGTAGGGGTTAATCCAGTTATTTTTTTAAATTGATTAGACAAATGTGCTACACTACTGTAATTTAGCTTGTAGGATATTTGGGTAAGGTTTAGTTCATCATATAAGAGTAATTCTTTTACCCGTTCAATTTTATGAATGATGATATATTGTTCAATAGTGATACCTGCTGCTTCTGAAAAAAGATTGGCAAGGTAGGTATAATCGTGTTTGAGTTTTTCGCCAATATAGTCGGAGTTTTTTGTTTTGGGTAGTTCATCTGCATAATGCACCATTTCAACAATATAGCTTTTTTATCATCCATCAGTTCAAGTCCTGATTTCAATAAAGCTATTTTTAATTGTTCACGCTGTTCAGAAGTAATAGACTCTCTGATTTCTATCTCGCCTAAATCTACTACGCTGTAATGCAACTCAAGTTTATCTAACTCTGACTTCACTATCATTTTGCAACGAACCGAAACCATGTATTTAATGTAAAGTTTCAATGAAGCATATTTTTATTTATTTTGAAAATTTTAGTGTTTAGTAGCTTCAAACTATAGGCATCATAGGTAGTAAAGCTAATGAATTATATTATCCTTTGGCATTATACTTTTCTACCATTGCGCTAACTTACTACTAATCAAAGCTAGCTTTACTTCATTTTCTGAGGTGTAATAATAACCCAAAGCAACACCAATAACCAACTCAGGGAGAGTTGTATTTTATATGAATACTCTTTATTTTTTTGTTGTCTTAAATCTATAAGAAAATCCCAAGGAAATATATTTGTTCGGTGTATTGTTGGTTAAGCCAAAACCTCCTGAAATATCGGCTATGCAGTCGTTGCTCAACAAATAAGTTACTCCGCAATCGAACCTATGATCTGCTTGAATGCCATTTTGTAAAAACCCATAGATTTCGCTATAACAACCCAATTTTTCTGTTAGGCTAACGCCTATTGTAAAAGTGTAGATATATGTTGGTGCTGCTGTTGCTCCATCCCATTCTGCTCCAAGGTTATAGGCTAGTGATGTTTTATTTGTTAAGGTATGTTGCATGGTAAATCTAAATGAAGGCGCTATATATGCTGTTTGAAATGCCTTGCTGCCTACATTTGAAGTTGTTATATGACCTATGAATGAAGTTTTGGGTATTATTCCCTTTTCTTCCAATAATGCCGTTTTAAACCCAATTGTTATTGGAGTGATTCCTGAATTTATTTGATAATTATTTTTTTCGGTTACAAGTTCTGTTACTATTCTTAGTTCAAATTTTTCATTAATTCCGTATTTCCATAATGTGGAAGGGTAACTCAGAAAAATTTGAGTATCATTTACTTTTTCATAGGTAAAGCCATTTTCAATTTGAATATATTTTTTGGGTGTTATAAATGGGCATTCTGTTTGGTCAGGCCTATCCAATTGTATTGAAGGTAAGTTTTGTGCAAATAATTTATCTGCATTTACTCCAAAAAATACTAGGAGTAGTATAAAATATTTTACCATTTAATATTTTGCTGTTTTGTTCTGATATATAATAGTTTATGCAACTACAGCAGCTTGTGCAAATTTTTCTAAAATTTGATGTGCTACTTCCATGGCTAACAAGCCATCTATTTCATTTACTACAGAACGCTTTTGTTTTTGTATGGCAGTTACAAAACAGGTTAACTCTTTATGTAAGGCGCTCTCGTCTTTTATAGTAGGGTTAATCACTGCAATTACTTTTTTGCCTTTTGGTGTTTCCACATCAAAGGTAAAGGCATTAGTATCCGTACTATCTTTAATTTTAATGACCTCTGTTTTTTTATTTAAAAAATCAATACTTACATACATGTCTTTTTGAAATAAGCGCATCTTGCGCATTTTTTTCATAGACATTCTGCTGCTGGTAAGGTTGGCTACACAACCATTATTAAATTCTATACGCACATTGGCAATATCTGGGGTATCTGTCATTACCGCTACACCGCTAGCCGAAATAGTTTTTACATCACTTTGTACAATGCTTAAAATGATATCAATATCATGTATCATCAAATCTAATACTACACTTACTTCCGTACCTCTAGGGTTAAATTGTGCTAGGCGATGCACTTCAATAAACATGGGCTTTAGGTTGTAGTGTTGTAATGCTGTAAATGCAGGATTAAAGCGCTCCACATGGCCTACCTGAAAAATAATTTTTGATTCTTTAACTAGTTTTACTAAGTCCTGTGCTTCTTGCATGGTATTGGCCATGGGTTTTTCTACAAATACATGCTTGCCTTTTCGTATGGCCATTGCACACAATTCATAATGAGTAGGTGTTGGTGTTACAATATCTACTGCATCGCATGCTTCTAATAATCTTTCGGGAGTGTCAAAGCGTTTTAAAGTATATTTAGCAGATACTTCTTTTGCTATGCTATCATTAGGATCGTAAAAACCTATCAACTCAATATTTTTAATACTTTGCCAATTATCAATATGTAGTTTTCCTAAATGGCCTACGCCAAAAATGCCAATACGTAACATGTTGTTATTATTTATTTTCCAAATATAAGTAGTTGTAAAGTTGAATAGTTGATGGGTTGAAAAGTTAGAAAACATTCAGCATAATTTACTGTATCCATTTCCATCTGCGATGGCTCCAGAGCCAGTTTTCGGGTTGTTGACGAATATTGTATTCTAATTTTTTAACAAAAGCAGTCGTAATTTCCATATCTGTTTTTGTGGCAGCATTTTCAGCAAGCATTTCAAAACTACATTTATAATATCCTCGCTTTTGTTTTTCAATATTAGCAAATAGCACTGGCATATTATTGGCTCTGGCAGCTCTTTCTGGACCCATAACAAATGGGATTGATTTTCCAAAGAAATCTATCCAACAAGCTTTATTTACATTGCCCGGGTTTTGATCGGCCACCAGCGCTAAAATATATTGTTGTTTTCGATAAGGTAGCATAGCTTTTTGCATATTATCTGCTGGAAGTAAAATGGTTCCAAATTTACTGCGGAGGTTTATAAAAAATTTATTTACTGCTTTATTATCGATAGGCATATATACACCTAAAAAATTAAACTTGGTATGAAGGCTAATATGTGCATTGCCCCACTCCCAATTGAAGTTGTGGCCTAAATGTATTTGACAACTTTTACCTTCGCTATAAAGTTGGTTTAGTAAAGTGTAATCTCCAATAAAACGCTTGTTGAGTTGTTTTTTAGAGATGGTTAATAATTTTGCAGCTTCTAAAAAAGTATCGCAAAAATTATGGTAAAATTTTTTAGCAATGGCTTTATGTTCTGCTGTTGTTTTTTCAGGAAAAGCAATTTTTAAATTGTTCATTACAATTTCCTTTCTGTATCCAACCCATCGATATACAAAAAAATAAATACCATCTGAAAGTAAGTAAAGAATGGAAAAGGGTAATAAGGAAATGAGGTAAAAAAATCCGTAGATGAGATAGTACATGGTGCAAATATAATGCTGCAAAAGAATATCCAACAAGGAAAGGATAATGTTAAACAATCATTGACAAGTATAAAAATCACTTAATCTTTATGTTCTACAAAAGCTATAGTGTCTGTTGCGTTACAAGTATCTGTTATATTGTAAATCAAG
>CAYVXB010000048.1:0-5512 GCA_964454275.1 uncultured Chitinophagaceae bacterium
AGATTTTCCCTTTTTGACAACAAAAGATGATACCCCTAATCAACTAAGGGCAACCTTTGGTAATCCAGACCCTCTCAATAATCGGCACATTGTAACTGATCTCTGTACATCATCTCCCCCTGGTATTATGTATCAAAATTATATGGATTATACAAATGATGTAGCTATGGTGATGTTTACCAACGGTCAAATGGATGTGATGGAAAATAGCCTATTAAACTCAAGTAATCGAAGCCCTTTACTACAATCAAATAGATATCTACCACCAACTTCTATAATAGACCCAAACAAAGGATATAGTATCAATCCCAACCCGTTTAACCAATCTGTTACTATTCAATTAACACAACCAACAACCCCATTGCAATATGTTCAAATTATAAGCACAAGTGGGCAGGTTGTTAAAACTATTTCTTATGGTAACGGCACCACGTCGCCCAAACTAACAGTTGATCTATCCACACTTTCTTCGGGTATATACATCGTTCTATTAAATTTTAGTGATAGAAAAGCAACTGAAAAAATAGTAAAACAGTAGAAAAAATATGTCTATAGAAAATTCAATTCGAGAACTAGTACAAAAAATCTCTACAAATAAACCTCTAAAAATAATTGCAGAAAAAGTATTCAATAATGAAAGAATAACAAATGAAGAAGGATTGCTTCTATTTGAAAAAGGCAGTCTTTCTTTTGTAGGCACATTAGCTAATTATATTCGAGAAAAAAAGCATGGTAACAATACCTACTTCAATAGAAATTTTCATATAGAACCCACTAATGTTTGTGTATTTAGTTGCGCATTTTGCTCCTATTCTCGTTTATACGCTCATCGTGAAGAAGGCTGGGAGTTAAGCATAGATGATATGCTCCATAAAGTAAAAGCTTACGATGGAGAACCCATTACAGAAGTACATATTGTAGGCGGCGTACATCCTAAAATGACTATAGATTTTTTTGCAACACTATTGCAAAAAATAAAAGCACATCGCCCAGATTTACATATTAAAGGCTATACTGCTGTAGAATTAGATTATATGTTTCGGAAAGCCAAACTAACTGCAGCAGAGGGTTTGCATAAATTACAAACTGCTGGCTTGGACTCCTTACCTGGTGGCGGCGCTGAAATTTTTGATGCTTCTATTCGAGAAAAAATTTGTGCCGATAAGGTTGATGCTAAAGGCTGGTTACATATTCATGAAACAGCACATAACCTAGGTATGCATACCAATGCTACTATGTTATATGGACATATTGAAAAATATGAACATCGCATTGATCATATGCATAGATTAAGAGAACTGCAAGATAAAACCCATGGGTTCAATACATTTATTCCCTTAAAATTTAGGAATAAAAATAATGACATGAGTCATGTACAAGAATTATCCATTATAGAAGATATGCGCTTATACGCTATTGCTAGAATTTATTTGGATAACTTCCCTCATCTTAAAGCATATTGGCCAATGTTGGGTAGACAAAATGCACAGTTAAGTTTATCCTATGGCGTAAATGATTTAGATGGTACTATTGATGATTCTACAAAAATATATTCTATGGCAGGTTCAGAAGAACAAAATCCTACACTATCAACAGAAGAATTAGTTGCTTTAATTAAGCAAGTACATCGCAAGCCTGTAGAAAGAGATACTTTATACAATGTAATTAAGGAGTACGTTTAATGTTTTTCTCCTTTGACTTTTGGCCCAAATCTAATACTGTTCTTGCTCATTAGGAAACTGCTGGGTACGCACGTCTTGAATATACTGCTTTACAGCATTGCTAATTTGCTCATGCAAGTTTGCATATTGTCGTAAAAAACGAGGCCTGAATTCTTTATTAATACCCAACATATCATGCATAACCAATACTTGGCCATCACAATGCTTCCCTGCTCCTATACCAATGGTAGGAATGGTTAAATTTTCTGTTACTACTTTTGCTAATTGTGCAGGTATTTTTTCTAACACCAGAGCAAAACAACCAGCTTCTTGCAACAGAATAGCATCGTTCCTTAGCTTTTGAGCTTCTTCTTCTTCTTTAGCTCTAACATTGTATGTACCAAATTTATAAATAGATTGAGGCGTTAATCCCAAATGTCCCATAACTGGAATACCTGCTCCCACTATACGTTTTATACTATCTACCGCTTCTTCTCCTCCTTCTAACTTTATAGCATGTCCACCTGTTTCTTTCATAATACGAATGGCTGAGGCTAAAGCAATATCTGAATTAGACTGATACGATCCAAAAGGCATATCCACTACTACTAAAGACCTATCAACACCTTTTACCACACATTGTGCATGATAAATCATTTGATCTAGGGTGATAGGAAGAGTGGTTTCATGACCGGCTATTACGTTCGATGCAGAATCACCCACCAGCAACACATCAATACTTACCGCATCAAATATTTTAGCAAAAGAATAATCGTATGCCGTGAGCATAACTATTTTTTCGCTGGCTTCTTTCATTTTTTGCAATGTGTGTGTAGTAACTTTTTTTACTTCTTTATGTACAGACATATAGTATATTATTAGTATAAAGGAACAAAGATATTGTACTACAAAATGGGGTATTAAACTATTTTATGCGTATCTCTATTTTTATTAATGATAGGCAATAAAAAAAAACTAATGGTTCCAAAAAGAATCAAAATAACTGTAAGAGCAAACCATAAAATCATGCCCATACTCATCCCTGCTGCGGCAGTAATGCCATATAATAATAGTATTTGCTGTACTGCGAATTGATAACTTCCTATTCCCCCAGGCGAAGGCACTATCATACCAATAGAACCAAAAACTAATACAGAAAGTGCACCCCCATAGCTTACATGAGCCGTTTCAGATAAGGATAAGAAGCCAATTTTAATACTAAGCAAATACATAGACCAGATAGCAATAGTATAAACAAGAAATAATTTTTTATTTTTTATTTTTTTTATGGTTAGCGCCCCCGCCACAACTGCTAAAAATGTTTTTTTTATTTTTTGAATAACAGATATATGTTTATACTTTCTCAAAAAATAGCGAAGTAAAAAAAACAATATTCCTATTATTAACAACACTATTCCTAACCGTTTAAAAGAAAAATTACCTGCTTTATTTTGGAATACACTATGAAATAGATTAGCAGTATAGTTTCCCAATACATCCACTTGTATAACAATGGTAATAACAAAAATAATTAACAGTGTAATCACATCAATAGCTCGTTCAACTACTATTGTACCTACTAGTTTTTCAGGAGCAATTTTTTCATATCTGCCAAGAAATGTACATTTTAAAATTTCTCCTAACCTAGGTACAGCAAGGTTAGACCAATATCCTATCAATACACATAAAAAACAATTTAGCAATGATGGCGATTGTCCAAGTGGTTCTATAAGTTGCTTCCAACGTACAGCTCTTAAAAAATGGCTAATTAACAAAATTCCTGTTACCGGTATAAGTAACCAATAATTGGCATGGGAAAGATCAAATATTAATTGATCCCATTTTTTCTTATCAAAATCTTTTACCGTATACCAAAGCAAAAAAATGCCCAACGACAAAAAAATAATATACTTCAACACAATCCAAAAATTTTTACGTATACTCATTTGCTTTCTAATTAGAAAGTTATTGGTAAATTATCAATCAATCGAACCTCTTCTATGAATGCAGCTACCAGTATAATTAAATTCTGCCCTTGATTTGCTTTGGATAAAGGTTCTAATGTTTCAGCATCTGCAATAACAATATAATCAATATGTGAAAAACCATTTTGTAATAAAAATATTTTTGCGCTTGTTTCTAATATCTCAAAAGATTGTTGATGAAATTTTTCTTTGATATTAATCATAGCCTTGTATATAGCAGGAGCCTGTTCTAATGCCTTTGCACTCAGTCGTTTATTACGACTACTCATAGCCAACCCACTTTTTTCTCGTTCTGTTGGTATGATAGATACTTGAATATTTTTTTGAATAAGCGTAACCAACTTTTTTAGCACCATACATTGCTGATAATCTTTTTGTCCAAGAAACAACCTATCTGGATTAACAGCATTTAATAAACGATGTACTACCTGACATACTCCCTGAAAATGACCAGGTCGATAATATCCTTCTAATAAACCTTCCAATCTGCCTAAATCGTACATTTCTAATGTAGTTGTTCCATCAGGATATATTTCTTTAACATTAGGTAAAAACAATACATCAACCCCTATCTCCTTTAAAAGCTCAATATCTTCTTCTGTTGTAACAGGATATTTTTCATAATCTTTAGAATTATTGAATTGGGTAGGATTAATAAAAATGCTACAAATAGTTATACCACACTGTTTCTGACTTGATTTTACTAACGATAAATGCCCCTGATGTAGCGCTCCCATTGTGGGCACAAATCCGATTAACACATTTTTTGCAGCCTGCTGCTGAAAATAAATATGTAGTTCCTGCTTAGTTGTACAAATGAGCATATTTGTTGCACGCAATATAGCATTCGTTTTGAACAAAATGACATATCATGATCTCATAAAAATTTATTTATAATAACCAATTCCTTCGATTTACAACAAATAAAAATAAGTTTAAAATCAAAAAAACATACATGTACATTAAAAAATATATTTAGCAAAGTCTTGCTTTTCAATACAGCCATTTAGGAATTATCCACCGTAAATATAATTTTATAAAAAATATTTTTGCGAATATTCGTACCTTTGCACATCTGTCTTTCGTCATTTTGCTATAAAAAATTATTCTATACATGTCTAGTAAAAGAAGAATTCTATTCATTGCCAATGAGATATCACCATATCTGGAATTAACAGAATTTGCCGACATGATAAATAAATTGGCTATCAAAAGCAACAATATGGGCTTTGAGGTACGTTGCATTATGCCACGTTTTGGCGTGGTAAATGAACGCAGACATAGGTTGCATGAAGTAGTACGTTTATCAGGAATTAATATTTCTGTAGGAGATGATGATTATCCGCTCCAAATTAAAGTAGCCTCTTTACCAAGTGTGCGGTTACAAGTATATTTTTTAGATAATGACGATTTTTTCAAACGTAAATTTGTATTTACAGATGAGAAAGATAAATGGTTTGATGACAATGCACTGCGTACAATCTTCTTTTGTAAAGGCGCTATTGAAACAGTAAAAAAATTTGGATGGCCCCCCGATATTATTCATTGCAGTGGCTGGATGACAGGGCTCATTCCAATGTACTTAAAAACATTATATAAAAAAGAACCTGTTTTTACGCATAGTAAGGTTATATATACTATTGGAGAATCTACATTTAAAGGAAAGATTGGAAGTGATTTTCAAAAATTAACTACAGCAAATACTCAAATAACAAATAAAGATTTTGAACTTTTAAAAGATGCAACAAATACGGCTATCTTTAAGGGCGGGGCTACGTATGCAGATGCTATTACCTTTGGCTCTGATAAAATAGATAAGGGCCTAACAGAAACTTTCACAAAAGTAAAGGGCAAAAAAACGCTACC
>CAYVXB010000048.1:5522-7078 GCA_964454275.1 uncultured Chitinophagaceae bacterium
TTTCTAAGGAACAGGCCAATTGCCAAGAAGCATACTATATAGAGCTATATAACAGCTTGTCCAAGTAACGTTTTATAAAAGTAGCAACCCAGATAACCAAATGGTTGCCTCATGAGTATTATCAGTCCTCTAACGCAATTGATTCATTTTTTTTATTAGTTTCTCGTCTTTATAGATGCCTATAATAGCCATTATATAAAAAACAGGCATAGCAATGCTAAACAGGCAGGATATATCAAATGTGCCTCTTATAAAATTTTTGATTTGGAAAAAATATAATACCAAACTTAAAATGCTTATTAATGTTCCTACTACACAAAAAAGCAATTGTTTTTTTCTTTCCTTGTACAAAAAAATACTTACTACCGCCAATATAACAGCAGCCAAAGTAGTAATAAGAATAGGAGTATTATTAACTGCTGTAAGCATATAATACTGGTTATTCTCATACATGCCGCTATAAAAAGAGAGTTTTAAAGATAGCACTCCGCAAATAATGACTACTATTAGCCACAATGTTTGAATACGTTGAATCATAGAGCTTTTACATTATTTTTTAAATATACAACGGAAACTGCTGCATAAAATCATTTACTTCTCCTTTTATTTTTTGCAGTGATACTTCATTTTCCGCATGCTGTATTACCCGATCTATCATATCTACTACAAATCCCATATGCTCCTCTTTCATTCCACGAGTAGTTATAGCGGGCACTCCCACTCTTATACCTGAAGTTATAAACGGACTTTTATCATCAAAAGGTACCATATTTTTATTTACGGTAATATCTGATTTTCCTAATGCTTGCTCTGCTTTTTTACCGGAAATATTTTTATTACGTAAATCAATCAATAATAAATGATTACTAGTTCCGCCACTTACCAAATAATAATCTTTAGCGATAAAAGCTTTAGCCATAGCTTGAGCATTCGTAATAATTTGTTTAGTGTAAATTGTAAATTCATCGGTTAATATTTCTCCAAAAGCTACTGCTTTAGCTGCAATTACATGTTCTAATGGACCGCCTTGCGTACCCGGAAATACAGCCATATCTAATAAATTACTCATAGGTCGAATATTTCCTTTTGCATCTTTCAGTCCAAATGGATTATCCCTATCTTTTTTCATTAAGATAATCCCACCCCGAGGACCACGTAATGTTTTGTGTGTAGTAGATGTAACAATATGGCAATGTTCAAACGGATCATTTAATAATTTTTTAGCAATTAACCCAGCAGGATGAGAAATATCGGCTAATACAAATGCATTTATTTTATTGGCCACAGCACAAATGCGAGCATAATCCCAATCACGGCTATAAGCTGAAGCGCCGCAAATAATCAATTTGGGCTTTTTTTCTAGTGCCGCTTTTTCAAGCATATCGTAATCGATTAAGCCGTCTTCTTTTTTTACACCATAAAAATTGGCTTGATATAATTTTCCAGAAAAATTAACAGGAGAGCCATGTGTTAAATGCCCGCCCATACTAAGATCTAAACCAAGAATAGCATCTCCAGGTTTGAGCAAAGCCAACATTACCGCAGCATTTGCTGGT
>CAYVXB010000048.1:7088-15623 GCA_964454275.1 uncultured Chitinophagaceae bacterium
ATTAGCATATTCTACATTAAATATTTTTTTTGCACGATCAATGGCTAATTGTTCTACTTCATCTACTACTTCGCAGCCGCCATAGTAGCGCTTTCCAGGATAACCTTCTGCATATTTATTGGTTAATACGCTGCCCATAGCTTGCATCACTTGTTGGCTCGTAAAATTTTCGCTGGCTATTAATTCTAAACCACGTTGTTGTCTGTCTAATTCTTTTTGTATAAGATTGAAGAGTATTATGTCTTTTTGCATACTTATTGTATTCTTCTTAAATAATTACTATTTAAAATAACTCAAATTCGTTTTAGGAGTAAGCGTTAACAAGGTTTCATACATTAATTGAATGGTTTGTTCAATATCTTTTTTATGTAACATTTCAACAGTAGTATGCATGTAACGCAATGGTATAGAAATCAATACCGATGGGCATCCGTCATTGGCATACGCAAATGAATCTGTATCTGTGCCTGTGCTTCGGCTAGACGTGCGCATTTGCACATTAATTTTCTTTTTGGCTGCAACATCTTCAACTAACTTAAGTAGTTTATTATGCACAGCTGGTCCGTACGATAAAGAAGGACCTTTTCCACAAACCACATCCCCTTCAATAATTTTATTAATCATAGGGGTTGATGTATCGTGTGTAACATCTGTAATAATAGCGATATCAGGTTTAATACGCCTAGCAATCATTTCAGCACCACGAAGTCCTATCTCTTCTTGCACAGCATTTACAATATATAAACCAAAGGGCAGTTGCTTTTTATTTTGTTTGAGTAAGCGAGCTACTTCTGCAATCATAAATCCACCTACCCTATTATCAAATGCACGACCTATAAAATAATCATGTGCTAATTCATCAAAACCTTCTTCATACGTAACTACCGCACCAATATGAATACCCAAAGCCTCTACTTCTTTTTTGGTACGAGCCCCACAGTCTAAAAATAAATTATCGACTTTAGGTTGTGTTTCTTTATTTTCTGCTAAACGAGTATGGATAGCAGGCCAACCAAATACAGCTTTTACAGGTCCTTTTTTACCATGTATAAAAACACGTTTTGCGGGTGCAATTTGATGGTCTACACCACCGTTGCGCTTTAAATAAATCAGTCCTTCATTATTAATATAATTTACAAACCAACTGATTTCATCGGCATGCGCTTCTATCACTACTTTAAAGGGTGCAGTAGGATTAATAACACCTACCGCTGTTCCGTAAGGATCAGTAAAAGTAGTATCTACAAAGGGTTTAATGTATTGCAACCATTTTACTTGTCCGCCTGTTTCAAAACCGGTGGGAGAAGGCGTGTTAATATATTCTCTCAAAAATTGCAACGATGTTGCATTTAGTATAGATGCTGTTTTTGCAGGCTTTTTATTTTTTGTTTTTGCCATGAATGATAATTATAAAATGTAGTCGTAAGTTAATAAAAATCAAAGCTAATTATTTAATAGCAATATGGGTACCTCTAAAAAACCATCATTATAAAAAATAGAACGCACCCTTCAGCTAACGCTCAGGATTTTATGACTTTTTTTATGATTTTCGCAGATAAAAAACATAGTTTTTAGAGATTCCCATATGTAGATGTAGAAAAGTAGATAGATAAAGTTGATTTATTTAAGTCGATTTACAATCAGTCATTATTACATTTTACCTTTTTTTTATTAATGTATTTACCCGATACACCATATACACACATATAATTGTTAACCCCACTATTACATAACCCAATGTATCATAATGTTGTAGTGGACTAAATTTATCTTTTTGTACTACAATCATACCACCAACGGCTGCGGCTAATCCTCCTGCAATTTGTTGTAAAGATGCATTTATACTCATAAAAGCGCCTCGATCTTGCATTTGAGGTAGAGAAGAAGTTAAAGCCATAGCAGGAATCATTCTACTCATAATACCCATCATAAAAAATATATTCATGGTTAATATTATCCAAAACGGAACAGGAGTAAGATTGGTGTAGATTATTACCATAATCATCATCCAAATTGACGCAATTACAAAAAGTTTAAACTTATCTATTCGGTCGCTTAGCTTTCCAATAATAGGCATAATGATGAGTGAGCTAATACCCGCTACCATAAATAGTAAAGGCAATTGGTGTTGAGTAACCTTTAAATTATTGATAGAGAAAGCGCTTCCCCAAGGCATCATCATAAATCCACCGAGCGAAAGAAAAGCAGTAGCTAAAAATCCAATTCTATAGTGCCGGTTTGAAATGGTATGTAATAAATGTGCAAACGCATTGCGATCTGTTTTTATTTTGAGATGTTTTGTGATGGGCTGCATTTTAATCATAACCATTATCCACACAATAGCAGCTAACCCTACAATCATTAAAAATGGTGATTGCCAACCCCATGCATTAGCTAAATATAAACTAATAGGTATACCTAATACTTGGCTGGCCCCAAAACCCATTTGCATAAATCCCATTACACGACCTCGTTTTTCTATAGGGAATAAATCGGCAACAATAGCCATAGATATAGAACCAATAACACCGCCAAACAAACCCGTAACAATACGAGCTGCTAACAACATGTTGTACGAATGAGATAAACCGCAAAATAAAGTACCTACAATAAAGCCGATATAAAAAAAGAGTAATAATTTTTTTCTGTCAAATTTATCTGCAAAACCAGCTATAAGTAAGCCAGCAATACCGGCACTAAACGCATAGCCCGATACTGCAAACCCAAATTGTTTAGTAGTAAGATGCATGTTTTTCATCAGCATATCTCCTAAAGGCGACATAACCATAAAATCGAGCACTACTGTAAATTGGGTAAGTGCTAGTAATACGATTACAAAAACTTGATAGGATGAAAATTTATCTCTAATGCTATTATTTTCTGCTGTCATTTAATATGTTTGTTTTATAGTGAATCTATCTTCAAAGAGGAATTTGTAAAGATATTATTTTAAGAATGAACGAATTAATGTTTGAAAAAACTAAGGTAAAATTTATACTTAGCACAAGCAGATATATTTCAAGTTGATCGTAAAAGCCACATTAAAAAGGATGTTGAGGCCGTTGAAGATTTAAAAAAAATTCTCGCAGATTATTGCGGTATATAAAAGATTCTGATTTTGCAAAACGCCTTAAAAATGACCCAGACCTATTGCAAGCGTTTATGAAAGACAACCCCGATTTGTTTGATTAATTTTTTAAGTGCTACACATTGATTAGCGAGGGCGCTAACGTATAAATATTTTTTATGCTATTCTTTTGATGTCGGCACCTAGTTGCTGTAATCGTTCATCAATATATTGGTAGCCTCTGTCTATTTGTTCAATATTTTGAATAGTGCTTTTGCCTTCTGCGCTTAATGCGGCAATAAGTAAAGCTACACCCGCTCTAATGTCTGGGCTGCTCATGGTAATACCACGTAGTTGCTGTTCTCTTGCTAAGCCTATAACAGCAGCTCGGTGTGGATCGCACAAAATAATTTGAGCGCCCATGTCAATAAGTTTGTCTACAAAAAACAACCTGCTTTCAAACATTTTTTGGTGTATAAGAACGCTTCCCTTGGCTTGGATAGCTACTACTAGTATAATACTTAATAAATCAGGCGTAAACCCTGGCCACGGGTGATCATAAATGGTGGGTACGGAGCCATCTAAAGAGGTCTGTATTTCATATATGTCTTGTTCTGGAATAATAATATCATCTTCTTTGTATTGTATTTGTATGCCTAATTGTTGAAATTTGCTAGGTATTATTCCAAGGTGCTCAATGGCTGCATTTTTTATGGTAATGTGGCTTTGCGTCATGGCAGCTAAACCAATAAAGGATCCTATTTCAATAATATCTGGTAATATTTGATGGTTGGTTCCATGTAAGGTTTCTACTCCCTGAATGTTTAGTAGGTTGGAACCAATGCCTTTTATATGAGCTCCCATTTTAGTAAGCATATGGCAAAGCTGCTGAATATAGGGTTCACAAGCGGCATTGTAAATGGTTGTCATTCCTTTTGCTAATGCAGCAGCCATTATAATGTTTGCTGTTCCCGTTACAGAGGGTTCATCTAACATTATGTAATTGCCTTTGAGCTCTTTGGCTTCTAAATAAAAGGAATGGGTATTGGTATCATAATTAAACTGGGCACCTAGTTTTTCCAATCCTATGATATGTGTATCTATACGTCGTCGACCAATTTTATCTCCACCGGGTTTAGGAATATATGCTTTTTTAAATCTTGCCAACATGGGTCCTGCAAACATTATGGAACCACGTAAGCGACTGCTTTTTTGTTTGAATCTGGTTGAGGTTAAATAATCTAGTTGTATAGAATCGGCTTGAAAGGTGTATGTGTTTGTATGAATGCGTTCTACTTGAACACCCATTTCTGCTAGTAATTCTATGCTTAGGTTTACATCTACAATAGTAGGAATGTTTGATATTGTAACCTTTTCGTCGGTAAGTAGTACAGCTGCAATTACTTGTAGTGCTTCGTTTTTAGCACCTTGTGGTGTAATTTCTCCGAATAGTTTTTTCCCTCCGTTAACTTCAAATGAGGCCACTTAACTTTTTTTATTGATGAGCTATAAAAAATTTATTTTCTCCACTTGTTTTTGTTATTCCCATTGTTATTATTGTTCTTGTTTCGATTTTTATTATTGGGGTTTTGTTTGGGATGTTGATTGTGTCGGTTGCCCTTATAATCATTGATGTTTTTTGTACGGTATGTTAAAGGTGTATTAGCAAGATCGAGTTGGTTGTTGGTTATGGATGTTAGTTCATTTCTTATAGCGTCATCACTAACATTTTCTTTGTGCCAGTTGTTATATGTTAATTTCATATAATAAGCAATGGCCTGAGCAAAACCTTCTTTTTTTGCTGTTTCTTTTTCTTCTAACGCTTTGCTAATAATTAATTCTAAATTTTTTCCTAAGTGGGCATAACGAGGGTGTCGTTTAGGATACTGCAATTTAACAGTCTTCCCTTTTAAGCTTTCTCTAGTAGGAATAGGATAAGGACTTTCTACCTCTAATTTAAAATCGGAAATAAGAAACAGATGATCCCATAGTTTATGTCTAAAATCTTCTACGTTTTTTAGATGTGGATTTAAAACGCCCATTAGCTCAATGGCTGTTTGAGCATGGTACTGTCGAATGGCTGTGTCTTCTATTGTTAACACATATGCTATCATCTTTTGAATATGTCTGCCATATTCACGCATAATTAAATGATTGCGGGTAGTATTGTATTCCATATATGAATGATGAAAAACCGTATCTATAAAATATTTTTATTGAATGTAAGGTTTATTTATGCTCCAAAAGTAAGTAAAATTAAGCGTACATTGTTATTTATGAAATGTAATTCATTAATTTACACTCTACATATATATGCATATGACACATTCATCCACCATTAATATTGAAGTACAATTAGATGAACAAAAGCTTCCTTCTAGTATAATATGGAAAGCGTTAGAGAGTAGCAGAGATAAACCACAACAAGCAAAAGCTATGTTATTGGGTTTTTGGGATACTACAGAACAAAGCGCTTTACGTATTGATTTATGGACAAAGGATATGATGGTAAATGAAATGGCCGATTTCTTTTTTCAAACATTAATGGGTATGGCTGATACGTACGAGAGAGCGACGCACCAAAAAGAATTGGTACATGCTATTAAAGAGTTTGCAAAAGATTTTTATAAAAAAAGTAGAGAAGTGTAGACGTAAAGGCCGTTGTTGTACTAAATAAAAAAAGACCAATAATTTAATATTGGTCTTTTTAAAATATACTCAGTGATATTATTTACTTTTCTTGTAAGAAGATTTTACATGAGATGCCCCTTTCTTAGGAAGAAAAACTTGAATACCAAAATTAATACCTATGTTGTTTTCTAGGCCTGCTGACCCACCAAAGCCGCCTGCAGCTCCTCCTGCAACTTTTTTATCGGTATTTGTATAACGAAGACCCAATTCTAACGCAGTATATTTACTGAAGAAGTAGTTCCATCCGGCACCAACTGAAAAAGTAAGACCTGTTTCAGACGTTCCACTCGTAGAAGTTCCTAAAAATCCTACAGAAGCTTGTCCAAAAATTCCACTTTTTTCATCTTTTGTAAAGTAGTATCTAGCAAGCGGTTGAAGACCATAACCCATTTCTGCATCCTTGTCCTTTTTTTCGCTATACAACAAATTAACTGTTCCGCCTAATGCAAAGTTGTCTGACATAAAGTAAGCCATGTTAGGATTTATACCAATTGTGAAGTTGCTACTCGAATTTTCTCCAAAACCGAAATTAATGTTAGAGAAATTTGTACCTAACATCCAGCTTCCTTTTTCTGTTTGAGCTGAAGCTGATAAACTTAAAGCCGTGAAAGTAATCAACAATAATTTTTTCATGATATTTTATGTTTTTAGAATTTGAGTGCAAGTACGTAAAAAAAAGTGAATATGAAAAATTTCTTCTTCACTTTTTTTTTGATGGTGGTTGATTTTATCTAACCTAAATACGATTTTAAAGCACCACTATACCGTGCTTTTTGCAATCGTTTGATAGCTCTTTCTTTTATTTGACGAATGCGTTCTTTTGTTAGATCGTATTTTTGGCCAATCTGTTCAATGGTTGTACCGGCCTCACCATCTAACCCAAAATAAGCATTTACAATTTCTGCTTCACGAGGGCTAAGCGATTTAAGTATGCGACGAATTTCTGCACGCAATGAATCTTTCATTACATCTTCATCTGTTTCATCGCCACCTTCCAATAAGTCGCCCATAGCTACATCTTCTGCTTCATGTACAGGAGCATCTAAAGAGGTGTGTCTTGTATTGCTTTGAAAAATATTATTGATTTCTGTTTCACTCATTTCTAAAATATCAGCTAATTCTTCAGTAGATGGTTCTCTTTCATGTTCTTGTTCAAAAGCCATGTATGCCTTATTTGCTTTGTTGTAAGTACCAATTTTATTTTGAGGTAAACGAACCAAGCGGCCTTGTTCAGCTAACGCTTGTAAAATAGATTGACGGATCCACCAAACGGCATAAGAAATAAATTTAAATCCTTTTGTTTCATCAAAACGTTGTGCTGCTTTTATTAAGCCCAAGTTACCTTCATTGATTAAGTCACTCAGAGAAAGCCCTTGATGTTGGTATTGTTTTGCCACAGATACTACGAAACGTAAATTAGATTGCACGAGTTTATCTAGTGCTCTTTGGTCGCCCATTTTAATTTTTTGAGCCAACACCGTTTCTTCCTCAGGCGTAATCATGGAGATCTTACTTATTTCTTGTAAGTATTTTTCAACCGCTTGTGAATCGCGGTTTGTAATCTGAGTGGCAATTTTAAGCTGCCTCATATTGTTAGTGGGTTTATAGTATTATAAAATTAATTGTCCAAAAGAATATAGTTGTCTTTTATATGTTATAATATTGACAACGTTTTGTATGCTTACGTTGTCTCTTATATGTTAAAAAAACAGCAAAAAATATACAAAATAAATAATAAAGAGTTGGCGAAGTTAAGTTTTGCTAACGAAAAATCCTACTATCTGTAGTTTAGTTTTTAAATGTAATAACCATGTTATTTAAAGTTAATCCAACAAAAACCAATGCCTGGGCTCTTTTGTTGCAACATTACCAGCAAGAAATGAGCCAAACTCATATGAAGCAACTTTTTAAATCTGATGTTAAGCGTTTTAAAGCATTTTCGGTTTCGTTTAACGATATTTTGTTTGATTTTTCAAAGAACATTATTTCTTCAAAAACATTGTTGTTATTAAAACAACTGGCTGAAGAATGTAAAGTAAGAGCGTCTATTGAAGCTATGTTTGCAGGGGAACTAATAAATGAAACAGAATCCCGTTCTGTATTGCATGTGGCATTACGCAATCCAATGAATCGACCTTTTTACACTAATGGGGTTAATGTAGTGCCCATGGTTGCTAAAGTATTGCAACAAATGAAATCTTTTTGTGATAGCGTTCATAAAGGAGAGTGGCGAGGTTATACCAATAAAAAAATAAAATATATTGTACATATTGGCATTGGAGGAAGTTATTTGGGTCCAGAAATGGTAACAAATGCACTAAAGCCTTACTGGATGGCGGATATGGAACCTCATTTTGTATCAAATATTGATGGAACAGATATGAGTGAGGTGTTGAGCAAAGTAACACCAGATGAAACAATATTTATCATTTCTTCTAAAACATTTACCACACAAGAAACCATGGCTAATGCGCATACAGCAAGAGCATGGTTCTTGCAATATGCAAAAGATGAAAAATACATTGCCCAACATTTTATAGCCGTTTCTACAAATGCAAAAGAAGTTATAGAATTCGGTATTTCTTCTCAAAATATATTTGCTTTTTGGGATTGGGTAGGAGGTCGGTTTTCATTGTGGAGTGCTATAGGATTATCTACAGCATTAACTATAGGGTTTCAAAATTTTGAAAATTTATTAAAGGGCGCTCATGCTAGCGATGTTCATTTTGAGCAAACCCCTTTTGATAAAAATATTCCTGTAATAATGGCCCTACTGA
>CAYVXB010000049.1:0-15569 GCA_964454275.1 uncultured Chitinophagaceae bacterium
TTCCAATATTTGTTATGTAAATTTTAGACTATTTTATATATGCTAATGGTATTAAAAGCTGTATAATTATAATTTTAGTTATAGTGCTAATAATTAGCATTATAGTTGGATAGTTTTGGTGATCTTTGGAGACAAGAAAAAAAAGCCGGAGAAGATAGCATAACATTTTCAAAAGAATGCTACACAATTAGTTTTATAACAGAAAAACCAAGCATAACAATGGGTAAGTTTCATAAATCAGAAATTGACCAATTAAGATTTTATTTCATTAGAAATAACAAAATAATCTTAGCGAACTAATTGGGATAATCTCGCCACTTTTTTTCAATTCCCTGCTTGCTATTAGAAAAATCATTTATACTACTAATATTATTGAAAATATGAATCGTATTATTCGAAAATACACAAAACAAAACCATGTTACCCAGTGATCAAGCTGTAGAAAAAGCAGTATATCCGGCCCTCATGCGGATAGCTAAAATTTTCTTGATTACCAACTATCTGCCCCCACATCTCCTTTAATAGTTAATACAATAGGTTCTTTATAACCCACCACATACACATTTACTTGTTTGTTAAAACTACCCTTATTTGCAGCATTATATTGCACCTGTATAATGTCTTTTTTACCAGGCTGAATAGGCTTTTCTGGCTTTTGGGGAGTAGTACATCCACAAGATGCAGTTGTTTTTTCAATAATTATTTTTTCTTTCCCTTTGTTAGTGAATGAAAAGGCATAAGAAACTGGAACATTTTGTTTTATCCTTCCAAAATCATGGTTAGTAGTAGCAAAATGAACTACATCGTTTACGTTTTGTGCATTTGTAGTAGTTGTAACAAAAGCTAAAGCCATACTAAATAAAAACCATTTCATAGTGTGTATTTTTGATTTGAGTAAAGGTACATAATTAAGTTTTCAATGTAATGCTTCTTATGAAAACATTTCTCTTACTTTATCAAAGAAATTTTTATCTGCTTTTTCTGGATGAGGTTTAAGATTACTAGAATCTTTCATTTTTTCGATCATATTTTTTTCTTCAGCAGATAAATGCTGAGGCGTCCATACATTTACATAAACCAATTGATCTCCTTTTTGATGGGTATTGACGGCAGGAAACCCTTTGCCTTTTAACCGAAATATTTTTCCACTTTGTGTACCTGATGGAATTTTTACCTTTGCTTTTCCATCAATCGTAGGAACTTCTATTTGTGTACCAAAAACCGCATCAGGAAAAGAAATATATAGTTCATAAATAACATTTAACCCGTCTCTTTGTAACTCTTTGTGTGCTTCTTCTTCTATTAAGATAATAAGATCTCCTGACATACCTCCTCGATCACCTGCATTTCCCTTACCACTCATGGAAAGTTGCATACCTTCTTGAACACCAGCAGGTATATCAATAGCCACTGTTTCTTCTCCATACATTTTTCCCTCTCCTTTACAAGAGGTGCACTTTGCCGTAACGGTATTCCCTTCTCCATGACAAGTTGGGCAAGTGGTTACCGTTTGCATTTGTCCTAAAAAAGTATTAGATACACGACGTACTTGACCACCACCACCACATGTTCCACAAGTTTGAACACTGTTTTTATCTTTTGCGCCACTCCCTTTGCAAATATCACAAGTAACATACTTTTTTACTTTGATATTTTTAGTAACTCCCTTTGCAATTTCCTCATACGTAAGTTTAATTTTTATGCGTAAATTTCCACCTCTTACACCTTTTTGTCGACTGCTTTTACCACCACCTCCAAAAAAATTACTAAACATACTTTCACCAAAAACATCTCCAAATTGGCTGAAGATATCCTCCATACTCATACCTCCACCACTAAATCCCCCATGCCCATTGCCGGATACCCCTGCGTGTCCAAAACGATCGTATTGTGCTTTTTTTTCGGAATCACTTAACACCTCATATGCTTCTGCTGCTTCTTTAAATTTTTCTTCGGCTTCTTTGTTTCCTGGATTACGATCGGGATGGTATTGCAATGCTACTTTTCGGTATGCTTTTTTAATTTCATCTGTAGAAGCATTTTTAGATACTCCTAATATTTCATAATAATCTCTTTTCATAAATGGTTCAATATGCTAATTATTCTTTATTTTCCTATAACTACTTTAGAAAAACGAATTAATTTATCATTTAAGTAATATCCTTTTTGAAGCTCTTCTATTACTTTGCCTTTTAATTCATCGTTTGGTACAGGTATTTCCGTTATGGCCTCATGTTTTTCAACATCAAAATCATGGTGCATGCTTTCCATTGGTTTTAATCCTCTAGCTTGTAATGTGCTACGCAGTTTATTAAATACCAATTGAACACCTTCTTTAATCATTTTGATGTCTTCTGTTTGCTGCAATTGTTTCTCGGCCCTGTCTGTATCATCTAAAACGTCTAAAAGACTTTGTATAATTTCTCTTCCAGCAGTTTGTATTAACTCCAGTCTTTCCTTGGCATTACGTTTTCTATAGTTGTCAAATTCTGCAAATAATCGTAAGTATTTATTCTTTTGCTCTTCCAATTCATCTTTTAATTTATTTAACTCATTTTCCTCTTGTGTGGTTGAAGTATTGTCTGTAGACGTTTCAGAGATATTCGTATTCTGAGAATCATTGTTTGATGACATATTGTTCATTAAATCTTCTTTTTCTTTCATAGTTAATAAATCGTTTGTTGCAAATGTAAGGGACAATTTTTTTGCCAAAATAGAAAAAGAGACAAAATGGCAAAATATTTAGCTTCAAATCTAAAAAACATACCTTTGTCAGTGTTCTATAATAAGTACTAAAGCTACTTTTAAAGTATTTAAGAAATATGAAAAAGCAATTGATCATTTTAGCAGTAATTGTATTAGGGCTTGCCTCTTGTGGAAAATCAGAGAAAGATGTTCCCTTCGCTACCCCAGCTCAGCTTATTTTAGGTAATTGGGATATGTTTTCTCGTCATACTTGGTCTAAAAAGACTGGCGTAACAATGCCGCTTAAAGACACAACGATCTATACAGATTCTAATTATTTTAGATTCGGTCCAGATGGAAAAGCGATAGTTAAGTTGGATACAGTGCCAATGGTGGTTAATTACGCAATTGTAGAAAATAACAACAAATTACAACTAGATACTTCTGCTTATAATATAGTAAAACTGGACTATGTTCAACTGGTTCTCGAAAGTAGTACAATAAAAGGTGATACAACTACCACAGTTAATCTTACACTTTTAAAATAGTTTGTAAACTGTACTTTTAATTTTTTAAAAATTTTATCTGATTCATTATATGGTGAAACAAAAGCATTTCATCATCTCCAAAATAAAAGTGGAAGATTATGCTGCCGAAGGAAAAGCAATAGCACGTTTAGATGGAAAAGTATTATTCATTGAAGGCGCAGTGCCTGGTGACATAGTTGATGTATGGATAATAAAAAATAAAAAAGATTGGGCTGAAGGAAGAGTAGATAAACTTATTATTCCTTCTCCCAAACGAATATCTCCTTTTTGCAAGCATTTTGGCATATGTGGTGGGTGCAAATGGCAAATGCTACCTTATGATCAACAACTTATTTATAAACAAAAGGAAGTAGAAGATAATTTAACGCGTATTGGAAAAATAAAACTCCCTACCATACCGCCTATTATTGGATCTGCCGAAACAAAGCACTATAGAAACAAATTAGAATTTACATTTAGTGAATGGCGGTATAAAACAAGAGAAGAGCTTCTTATACAACAAGAAAATGCGGTTGAGCCGGGTGCTTTAGGATTTCATGTGCCTAAAATTTTTGACAAAGCCATTGATATAGAAGAATGTTTTCTACAACCATATCCCAGCAATGATTTGCGAAATATTGTTCGCTTATTTGCTCATCAAAACGCAATGCCATTTTATAATACTCGAAGGCATACCGGATGGCTAAGAAATATGATGGTACGTACTTGCACTACGGGTGAATGGATGGTTAATCTGATATTGGCTTACGAAGAGCCCATCTTACAAAAAAAAATACTCGATTTTATTATCCAACAATATCCCAATACTTCTCTCTATTACA
Organism: uncultured Chitinophagaceae bacterium; assembly: GCA_964454275.1. Classification (GTDB taxonomy): domain Bacteria; phylum Bacteroidota; class Bacteroidia; order Chitinophagales; family Chitinophagaceae; genus CAYVXB01. Next base: position 4,055 of record CAYVXB010000049.1, read on the forward strand.
CCATCAACACCAAATTAAATGATAGCATATATGATTTAGCTCCTCAATTATATTATGGGAAACCTTATATACAAGAAAAATTAGAAAATTTTGTTTTTAATATCAGTCCAAAATCTTTTTTTCAAACGAATACAAAACAAGCAGAAAATCTATATCGCATTACTAGAGATTTTTCGGAATTAACCGGCAAAGAAATTGTGTACGATTTATATTGTGGAACAGGTAGTATTGGCTTATTTGTAAGCCCTAATGCTTCTAAAATAATTGGTATTGAAGTTGTTGAAGATGCTGTTAAAGATGCACAATTAAATGCTCAAATAAACGGGGTCAACCATGCTCATTTTATAACAGGCGATGTAATTAAAATCTGTACAGATGATTTTTTTATAGAACACGGGAAACCAAATGTTATTATAACAGATCCGCCTAGAGCTGGCATGCATGAAAAATTAGTGAAAAAATTATTAGAAATTGAAACACCCCTGATAGTGTATGTGAGTTGTAACACAGCTACACAAGCTAGAGATCTACACTTGTTAAGTGAAAAATACACGGTTACTAAAATACAACCTGTTGATATGTTTCCCCATACGCACCACATTGAAAATGTAGTACAACTGAGAATTAGGGAGGAGAAATGGCACCTATAATTGTTAGATATATTATTGCTTATTTGCTTATTCTATTAAATTATGAAACGATCATTTTTTTTAATCCTATTATTAACCTTGTTATCTATTTTATCCGGTTATCTTTTATCAAAAGCAACCTGGATAAGCCGTGTAGGAATGAGTTTATTTTATCAACAATATAATTTTTTAAAAATTTGGTGGAAAGGAGCACTTATGGTATTTGGAATATTAATGCTTCTATTTATCATTCAAACTGTTATACAAAAGAAATTACCACACAATGTAGCTAAAGCGACTCATACTATCCTATTAATAGGATCCATTGTTGGCTTGTATTTTACCTATCAAGATTTTAGACAGCATTTCTCCCATAGGCTTTTAGGAGAACGTTTTCATGTGGGTTTTTATTTATTCTGGTTGGGTTGGATGATAATATGTTGCTTTTATATTTTTCAGCTCGATAAACATAAAAAAACCTCCTCATAAAAAATAGTTATAAATCAACTATTTTTCCTGCATTTAAAATATTGTTGGGGTCAAAGATTTTTTTAATCGATCTCATTAAAGAGAGATTCTTTTCAGAAAAAACAATATCCATATATTCTTTTTGTACAAGACCGATACCATGCTCCCCACTTATAGTACCTCCAAGTTGATATACCAATTGAAATAGTGCACGAATGGCAACAACCATTGGTTGATCGTTTAAGCTATTAGATGTCCCTAATTTTTTTATGCGCACATGCAAATTGCCATCGCCTGCATGTCCATAACACACAGCATGAAAACCGTATTGCTTGCCTAATTGTTTTATACCACGAATAAGCTGAGGCATTTGTGCTCTTGGAACAACGGTATCTTCTTCTATAGTATATCCATCTATTTTAACTGCTTCTGCTACTCTCCTACGCATTTTCCATAATTGCTCTTTTTGTTGAACATCATCTGCAAAAAATATTTCTTCTGCTCCGAATGTATTTAACAATGTTGCAATAGATTCCATTTCGTTTTGTAATATTTCCATATAATTACCATCTACTTCAATTAATAGATGCGCTTCAATATTATCATGAACAGGAATGGTATTGTTTTCAACAAATTGACTTACGATTTTTAAAGCATCTATCTCTATTAATTCCAGTGCACTAGGTATAAAACCTGCACGAAATATAGCACTTACGGCTGCGCTTGCTTTTTCTAGGGAACTAAATGGAACCAACATTAACAAATCGTATTTAGGCAACGGAATTAACTTCAATACAATTTTGGTTACAATGCCCAAAGTACCTTCACTACCCACCATCAATTGAGTTAAATTATATCCTGTTGCATTCTTTAATACATTTGCTCCTGTCCAAATAATATCTCCTGTAGGTAGTACTACTTCTAAGTTTAAGACATAATCTTTCACCACACCATATTTTACCGCTTTAGGTCCACCACTATTTTCGGCTATATTTCCTCCAATAAAGCAACTGCCCTTACTACTAGGATCTGGCGGATAAAATAGCCCCTTCTCTTTTACTGCATTTTGTAACACTTCTGTAATAACACCCGGCTCCGTAACTACTTGTAAATTTTGTTCATCTATTCGAATAATAGAATTGAGACGCTCTGTTGAAATAAGCACTCCGCCCAAATGTGGTAGTGCCCCACCACTTAAACCAGTACCTGCTCCACGAGGTGTAACAGGCATCTTATGTTGATTACAATATTGAAGTATAGAAGCAATTTCCTGGGCCGTTTTAGGTTTTAAGATTACATCGGGCATATATACTAAATGCTCTGTTTCATCATGTCCATAATGATGTAAACTTTCTGTATCCGTGAAAAGATATTGATCTCCTACAATTTTTTTAAATTGAGCAATATGCTCATCAATTAATATACCCTTTTTTAAAGCCATAAATCTGTATGAAAATATATTGAAGTGTAAAAAATCTAGTATAAGAAACTTATAAAAGAATGAAAAGCAATACAAATAATTAATGGCCAACCTACGCCAGTAATCCAACAGTAATCAGTCCCGAATATATATATTATATCACAAGTATAAAATAAATTTTGAAATGTATTTATGGAGCTTAAAAAATAACAACCTAATTTAAACTATTTAACATTTCACTTTGGTATAATCTAATAAATATGTAGGTGCAATACAGGATAGATGTTTGCTTTATGTCTTTAGGTGTACCGTTTATTTTGCTAATACCTCAAAAGAAAAACATGATCCCGAAAAATTAAAATGGTGGAATTGGAAAGAAAGAAATTAGACTTTTGTCAGGCCGAGCTTGTCGAGGCATCTCTTTAGTATAGAGATGTTTCGCTCACACTCAACATTACAAAAACTTTATTCAACAAAAGCTTTTCTTGGATTTTTTCGTTCTTCCTCACTTTTTATCAATGCTTTACTATATAATGATTCGGCCTTATCAATGAATGCTTTTTCAGCATGTTTTAATGGTATACACTGAGGAAAAATATCATCTTTAATAAATTTCACATATTCCTCTGTATAGTTAAATCGATTGCTTCGATATTCTGCATCAAATGTTTCATGCTTAAAAATATCTTTAAACTGCAATTGATAATTTTGTTCTAAAATATCAAGAGTTGCTTTTATTTTTCCTGGATTGATATTTTTTATTCTTTCAATATTTTTTTTTGTTTCAGTATCATTTTGACCTACATAACGCTCATCAGTGGGCGCAAATTTTGTGTACGCATCTATCCACCAATGCAAATCAAAAAAACTTGTTTGCCATAAATCCATAATATGGTTATAGCGTTTCATGTCAGCCTCACAATCGCTTTCAACTTTAAATCTTTCTAAATTAAATACAATGGTATTAGGAATATGAAGCTTTGATTGTGCAGCTATTTCATCATATTTATTAAGTGTCTTCTGTGCTTTTCTTTCCCATGCAGGCTGAATAATTTTTTGTGCAAAAGCCAAATCCTCTACCAAGTATTTTCTATTGAGAATAGTTCCTTCCATAGCCTTATCTAAACCTTGTTCTATCATACGCCGTAAAAAAGTTGGGTAGTTAACCCCAGACTTTCCCAGATCAATAACATCCTGTACCGCTTTAGTGAGAACCTCTTTATCCTTATGATTTTCAAAATTCTTTAAACTAGCTTCATAGGATTGTATAGTTTGTTGTAACAAAGCATTATCATCGTAAGTGCCCGTATTTGAAGTATTTTTTGTAGCAATATTGCTTAACGTTCTACCATACTCATTACTAAAGTTTACAAAATAGCCTCCAGTAGTAAGCTTTGCACTAAACAAGGCAAGATCATTCATTTCTACAGCCAATGCTTCCATCTCCTCCATAATACGGCACATCTTATCAAACGATTCGCCACTATATCCCTTTGCTTTACAATCTGCTACCATTTGACGAAAGGTATTCAGCATAGCATCTGATTGAGTTTTATCGATTGGCATGTGTTGTATTTAGTTAAATTTATAATACGCTAAAAAATTAGATAACATCTTTACAGTAGATTGTATGTTCTGCAATGCGTTGTTTTAAAATAGCATCTGACAAAGGGCTTTTTTTGCGATGACGGTACTCCCATAGTATTTCATAATTCACTTTCCAATCAGATCTATAATGACGTATACTTTTCAAAAAAGATTGCATTTGAGTTTGAAGTGATTGAATGTAGTCTTTTTCTAATTGTTGCATATCTGTTTTCCAAGTATCTGGCACTATTGCTTTTTGACATATCTCAATTTTTTCCAACACATCAATCATACTAAAAAAAGTCATTGGCCACATTGTATCTACGGATATTTCAATACTGTTTTTTGCCATTACTTCATTAACAATAGTGGTAATTGAATAAGCATCTGTAGCTGTGGTAACCTTATCTAATAATGCTTGTTCGCCTTTAGCATATATATCTTCTTTCTCTTTTTTATAGAATTCTAATCTACAAGCTGCGCCATCTTTTGATAATGCCACACCATTTTCGACTGATAACCTGCCGAATTCAGCTGTTTTATTTTGTTGCAATTCTTCCATACTTGAAACGGAAGCAATGGCATCATATAAAGCTTTTTCTGTTTGGTAAGAATGCGCAACCATTTTATCTCCTTCATAGCGTTGCATTCGAACCTTGTAATATTGAATATAATCTTTTAATATGGTATCCATAGTTTAAAAATAAAAAGTCAACTCAGTACTGAATTGACCTTCAATGTATGATTTTTTTTTACAATTAGCAATACTGCTCAAAAGCTGCAGTTAAATTAGCCGCAATCATTTGTGCCGAACGGCCTTCAATTTGATGACGTTCTATCATATGAACCAATTGGCCGTCCTTAAATAAAGCAATAGACGGCGAGCTTGGTGTATAAGGCATCAGATGTTCTCTAACCTTCTTAACTGCGTCCATATCAAAACCAGCAAAGCTGGTAGCTAACCGATTAGGTTTTTTCTTGCTGTTTTGTACAGCCATTAAAACACCAGGGCGAGCTGTTCCAGCAGAACAACCACATACAGAGTTAATAACTACTAAAGTAGTTCCCGATTGTTTTAATGCATTCTCTACTTCTATTGGAGTTAACAATTCTTGAAATCCATTTTCGGTTAATTCTGCCTTCATGGGCATTACAATTTCTGCAGGATACATAAGTAGTTGATAGTTTATAATTAATAATTGATAGTTTAAAAACTTTGGCCTATTAAGTTCATTTTACAAATTGAAATGAAGCTTTTGTATACACTTTCGCAAACTCTCTTTCCAATTAGGAACTTCAAGGGTAAAGATATGACAAATTTTAGATGTATCTAATGCAGAATAAGTAGGCCTTTTAGCTGGCGTTGGATATTGCGCTGTTGAAATCGATTCAATAGAACAGTTGCTTTTCGTAATTTCTTTAATAGCTACAGCAAAATCATACCAATTTATAATACCTCTATTTGTATAATGATAAATGCCTGAATATACTTGTTGATTTTTTTCGCAATAGTCAATTACGTATACAATAGCTTTGGCTAAATCTGATGCATAAGTTGGGGAACCATATTGATCATTAACTACGCTAATTTTTCCTTTTTCTTGCATTAAACGGATCATGGTTTTTACAAAGTTTTTTCCATATTCACTATATACCCATGATGTTCTAATAATTATACTATTAGGATTTTCTTGTATTGCATATTGCTCTCCCAATAATTTAGAAGCACCATATACACTTGTAGGATTAGGCTTATCTGTTTCTACATAGGGTATATTTTTATTTCCATCGAAAACATAATCAGTTGAGACCTGTATAAATTTGGCATGATGTTGATGAGAAGCCTTAGCTAGAAATTTTACGGCATCAGCATTAACAAGATAGGCTAATTCTTTTTCTGTTTCAGCTTTATCTACAGCTGTGTATGCAGCTGTATTAATAACCCAATCAATTTTATGTTGGTGAAAAAAATGTTGAACAGATTCTTCATCCATAATATCTAACTCTTCTTTATCCGTAAATAGCCAATTGTACTTTTTATATTGTTGATGAAGCGCCTGTAATTCGCTTCCCAATTGGCCTTTGGAGCCTGTTACAAGAATAGTTGAATTCCCAAGAAAATTTTTCTTCATAAATATTGATATACTAATATAATCAGAAAGTCAATAATAGCCTATTTAATACGATTTTAAACTTTTTTATTCAAATAGGCACAAAACTTGGGATACATTAATTATTTCAACCCTAAAAATTGGAGGTATATCATGAAAACTAAAACAACTCGCCATCTTAAGAAACTACAATTAATCTCGTTTCTTATTGGCCTTACTATGGTTATAAGTAATTGTAGTAAAAAACCAGATGCTGTATTCACAGAAAATACAGCTTCAACAGACAACGCAAAACTAGGAATGTTAGTAAATCCAGAGAGTATTCAAAAAACATTTGATCCTTACGGCCCATTACCTGAAACTAAACAGATTAGACTTTCTTCAGGAAAAACTTTGTATTATACCGATACAAAAGATGGAGATAAAGTTGTCCTCTCTATTCCAGGATCTGGTGGTGATGCTTTAAATTGCTATTATTTATTTAATCATTTACGAACATTTCGAAAACAACTTGGTCTTAGAATCATTTCGGTAGAAAAAAATGGATTAGGATTAACACCTTATAGTTCCACCTGGACACCTCAAGAATATGCAAAAGATTGTGAAGAACTATTAAATAGATTAGGCATAAGAAAAGTTATACTATTTTCTCAGTCAGCAGGTGGATTATTATTACCTTATGTAGCTGAGCGTTTAGGTAATGCTAGAGTTCTTTCCATACATTTAGGAAATAGTGCCCCAGATTATGATTCCCAAGATCCTCTCAATGGGCCTCTCTGCGCAATGCCTGTTGAACAAGTTTTAAGCATTTACGCTTTTTGGGCAGACCCAACAACAGATTTTTCTATATTATTAGGCCCAAGAGATTTAGCAGTAATACATAATATACCAGGGCTTTTTGAACTGTTGAATCCTTCATTTAGGAATGCGGTAAAATCTGGAAGTATGGGATGGTTAGGAGATGAAATGATAATTGGTTGCCCAGGATACCATGTTGTAAATACCATTACTGCTCCTGTATATATTTATCATGGATCTCTAGATAATATACTTCCTGTTTCTATTTATCCGAATAAATGGAAGTACGTATTTCCGAATGCATCTAAAGTAAAAATGAGACTTTATGAAAATGAAGAACACATTTCTTATGTACGTAACTTTGAACAAGTATTATTAGATATGGTTGGGCTATATAATAAAGTTATTCTTAATAAGAATGGACATAACTTAGTAGTAGATGAAAGCGCAGTAAATGGATTATTGCAAAATGGTGCAGTACGTGGCATTGTAGCTTGGTCTAGGCTTGATGGGAAATAAAATATACATTTCTTTAATTAAAGGCCTTACATTTTTTGTAAGGCTTTATTTATTACTATACAATCTAAATTATTTTCCGTCACTACCATAATAAAATCTAATTATTCTATGTTGTGCAAAAAAATTTGTACTGCTTTTTCATTTGTAATATCTAACTCTTCTTTATCAGTAAATAGCCAATTATAATTTTTATACTGATGATGAAGCGCTTCTGATTCACTTCCCAATTGGCCTTTGGAGCCTGTAACAAAAAGAGTTGAACACTCAAGAGAATTTTTCTTCATAACTATTGGTATACTAATGTAATTAGAAAGTCAATAATAGCCTATTTAATACGATTTTAAACTTTTTTATTCAAATAGGCACAAAACTTGGGATACATTAATTATTTCAACCCTAAAAATTGGAGGTATATCATGAAAACTAAAACAACTCGCCATCTTAAGAAACTACAATTAATCTCGTTTCTTATTGGCCTTACTATGGTTATAAGTAATTGTAGTAAAAAACCAGATGCTGTATTCACAGAAAATACAGCTTCAACAGACAACGCAAAACTAGGAATGTTAGTAAATCCAGAGAGTATTCAAAAAACATTTGATCCTTACGGCCCATTACCTGAAACTAAACATATCAAACTTTCTTCAGGAAAAACTTTGTATTACACAGATACAAAAGATGGAGATAAAGTAATTCTATCTTTTCCTGGATCCTCTGGTGATGCTTTGGGTTTTAGTCTTTATGAACATTTGCGAACATTTCGAAAACAACTCAGTCTCAGAATCATTTCGGTAGAAAGAAATGGATTGGGTTCAACACCTTATGATTCTACTTGGACGCCCGAAGAATATGCAAGAAACTGTGTAGAATTGTTAGATAAATTAGGCATATCTGAAGTTAGATTATTTTCCCAATCAGCAGGAGGTTTATACTTACCCCATGTAGCAAACTTATTAGGCAATAGAGTTACTTCTATACACTTAGCAAGTAGTATTCCTTATACTCATCCTGAAGATTACAATAATACTCCTTTCTGTTCAATGTCTACAGAAGATCAATTAAACATCTATTCTTTTTTCTTAGATCCAAACATCAATTTTTTAATATTATTTCAACCACGAGATCTAGCAGTACTCAACAATATACCAAGGGCTGCGGAGGTTTTTAATTATCTTACTCATAACTCTTTAAGATCTAAAAATTTAATGTGGTTGATTGATGATAACAATCTTGCTTGTAGAGGTTTATCATGGTACTAATGATTATTTAGTTCCTCCTTCACTATATATAGATGCATGGAAGAAAGTATTTCGAAATATAAGGAAAATCAGAATGTACCAAAATGAAGAACATTTAGCTTTTTTCCGGAATTTTGAACAAGTATTATTAGATATGGCTGGTCTAGATGATAAAACTATTCTTAATACGAATGGACATAATTTAATTGTAAGTGAAAATGCTGTAGATAGCTTATTAAAAAATGGTGCTGTACGTGGCATTGTAGCTTGGGCCAACCTCGATAAACGAGAGTAATATTTAATAAGAAGAGTTAGGCCTTCCAATACTTTGGTAGTAAAAGCCTAACTCTTTCATTTTTTCCACTTCAAATACATTGCGACCATCAAATATGGCTTTATTTTTTAGGAAGTTAGCCATTCTTTCAAAATCGGGTGTTCTAAAAATAGTCCATTCTGTACAAATGACTAATGCATCTGCATCTTTTAAAATTTCATATTGATCTTTACCATATTGAATAGTATCGTTTAATATTTTTTGTGCATTGGGTATAGCTTCTGGATCGTATGCTTTTATTTGTGCACCTTGTTGTAATAAAGCTTGTATTAAAGTTAAGGCTGGAGCATCTCGCATATCATCTGTGTTCGGTTTAAATGCTAAGCCCCATATGGCTATTTTTTTTTGTTGAAGTGATCCTTTAAAATAATTTAATAGTTTAGATATTAAAAAGTTTTTTTGTTGTTCATTGACTTGTAAAACAGCATTTAAAATTTTAAAATTATAATTAACTTCCTGTGCAGATTTATATAATGCTTTTACATCTTTAGGAAAGCAACTTCCGCCAAAACCTATACCTGCAAATAGAAAACGACGACCAATACGGGTGTCTGGACTTAATCCTTTGCGAACCATATCTACATTGGCTCCTACCCTTTCACAAACTTGGGCAATTTCATTCATGAATGAAATTTTGGTAGCTAAAAATGCATTAGCTGCATATTTAGTTAGTTCTGCCGAATGTTCATCCATATAAATTATTGGATTGCCTTTTCGAACAAACGGTGCATATAATTCATGCATTATTTTTTTTGCTTTTTCAGAAGATGTTCCAATAACTATTCTATCTGGATTCATAAAATCATCTACAGCTACCCCCTCTCTTAAAAATTCAGGATTGGATACAACATCCACTTCTCCCTTGTATTGTTGTTGAATGGTTTGTTTTATTTTTTGGCAAGTACCTACTGGTACAGTGCTTTTAGTTACGATAACAGTATATTTTTTAAGCATTCTACCTAATTCTTGTGCAACATATAATACGGCAGATAAATCTGCTGCACCATCACCATTGGGTGGTGTTGGTAAAGCCAGAAAAATAATGTCTGCATTTTGTATGCCCTCTTGTAAGGAAGTGGTAAAATGCAATCTTGATTCTTTTAAATTTCTATGAAATAGTTTATCTAATTCAGGTTCGAATATAGTTATAGTGCCATTTGATAATGTCTTTACTTTTTGAGCATCAATATCTACACAAATAACATTGTTGCCCATTTCTGCAAAGCAGGTTCCTGTAACTAAGCCTACATAACCGGTTCCTATGACTGTTATTTTCATAAATAATTAATGTGGGAATATGCTGAATAATGCTTTACAGTACAAGTGTGCGACGCAACGGATGTTGAATAGAGTGGTTTAGTTGGGTTCATTATTTTATTTTTTTATATAATCGATTACATGATTTGTAATGTACTGTAATTGTTCTTCATCCAATTCAGTATGTATGGGCAAGGATAGTACGCAAGTAGTTAATTGATCTGTAATGGGTAATTGATAATTAATGTTATAAGATGCAAACATTTTTTGCCGATGTGCAGGTACAGGATAATAAATCATACTGGGAATATTTTTTGTTGCTAAATATTCGTGCACTTTGTTACGATCGATATTTTTTAGTTTAATCGTGTATTGATGGTAAACGTGTGTAGTATAAGGTGCTATGTATGGAGTGGTTATTTTATCCGCATACGATGCAAATGCTTGATTATAGAACGCAGCAGCTTGTTGCCTGGCTTTATTATAATTATCTAGTTGCTGTAATTTTATATTTAATACAGCTGCTTGTAACGTATCTAATCTGGAATTACAGCCCACTACTTCATGGTAATAGCGTTTTTGTTGACCATGATTCGCTATCATTTTCATTTGGTGTGCTAATGCATCATCATTGGTAAAAATGGCTCCCCCATCACCATAGCAGCCTAAGTTTTTGGATGGAAAGAATGAGGTGCAACCTATATGTCCGATAGTGCCCGTTTTTTTAATCGCTTTATTTGTAAATGTATAATCACAACCAATAGCTTGTGCATTGTCTTCAATAACATATAAATTATGTTGTTGCGCAATGTTCATAATTTCTTCCATGTTAGCTGCTTGTCCATATAAATGCACAGGCACAATGGCTTTGGTTTTGGGGGTGATTGCCTTTTGTATTGCTTGTGTCTTCAGGATCACCATATAGAGGATAATACTTTCTCAATCTATTCATGGCTTCATCCATTGATAAATTATTGTCTTGTACATAATTTAGTATGCAAGACATATGTGTTTCATTGTCAAGTTCTAATGCTACCCATCGCTCAATATCGCATAAATTCCACCAAATACGAATATCTTCATCTTTTACACCTTCTTTTCTTTTTGATGGCATTTCTTGAATAACTGACTCTACATATTTTGTAACCACTTCA
>CAYVXB010000050.1:0-3957 GCA_964454275.1 uncultured Chitinophagaceae bacterium
ATTCAATAGCACTTATAAGTAAAATAATATTTTGCTGTTTTTCTTTTATGGGAAGTAGACGTATTGCCTTATACAAAATCAATGAATTTGCGGCCACCCACAATATGCATCCTACAAAATCAGGCAACAATGCAAAGGGTGCAATAATAATACTAAAGATAGGCCCATAGAGATTGTGATCTGCATACTCATTAGGGTAAAAATGGTATAAGTTAACTTGATGTATGGTATGCCAAAATACATTTTTAAATATCAAGTAATTATTAATCTCATTACGAGATAATTCCAAAATAGCGGCGATGATGGCTAAAGAAAACCATATGGCAAAAACTATTTTATTATCGTTTGTTACTTTACGAATAAAGGTCAACATATTTTAAAATTTCATTAATTCATGTATTTATTTTCTCCGATAGATACTTCATGTGATAATAGTATAAATTGGGTACCCTCAAAATCCAAATTAAACTTTTGGTATTTAATACAAAAAGGGTGTATCCTGAAAAAAATGAATGGGAATATGATCTATTAAAAAGATATATTGTTAAAATTTCATGTTTTATTATTACTAAACATTAGGGTTCCCAACAAAACCCAGAATACGGCTACAACATAATGATTTTGAAAAATAAAATGAGGGGCAAGGCATGGCTCATCAAATAGTAAGATCACTCAAATCATCATGAGTCATATCTAAATCACTATGTTTATCATTCGTTGAAGTTGGGTGGCTTCCACTATCATTACTGCGCTTATCTAACATAATTAGATTGTCCGCCACTATTTCTGTTGAGGATCTTTTATTACCTTCTTTATCTTCCCAGCTTCGAGTACGAAGACGGCCCTCTATATAAACTAAACTGCCTTTGTGTAAATATTTTTGTGCAAGTTCTGCCAAGCCCCTCCATAGTACAATACTATGCCATTCTGTTTGAGACACGAGTTTACCTGTTTTATCTTTATATGTTTCTGTTGTAGCTAATGGAAATTTAGCAACCGCTATATTTCCTTCTAAATGCTGTACATCAGGATCTTTACCTAAATTTCCAATTAATACCACCTTATTAACGCCTCTCATAATTTATATATTTTGGATGCTAAAATTTCTTCGAACCCGAACTAAAATTATAGGAATTTTATATAACCAAAAAATGTGTTCTCAAATAAATATGAGATTTCTTTACAATTTTACTAAAAACTTTTTCGCTAAGTCGATTGTTGTAAATACAAATTTATTATTTTAGGGAAAGCTAATTGATGCACTATTTTTTTATCAATCCATTTATGTGGAACACTAATTTTTGGTTTTCGATTATACGTTATCTCAATAAATCCAGCATGAATGATTTGATGACTAAGAACTTGTTTGTACCATGGTGTTACAGCATCAATATAAAAATCATTTATCCTCAATTGGGTGATTAAAAGTTGTTGTATAGATTCGTTGGTCCAATTTTCTTTTTCATTTGTTTCATATAAGTAGAATTCATTTAGATTTTGCCAAATATCCTTTGTGCTACGTTCCATTACACAAATAGTATTTTTCCAATGTATAATGAAGTAGGTAAAAAAGCGATTGCTTTTTTTGATTTTTTTGCTTTTAATAGGCCATAAGCCTACTTTTTTTTGTATATAAGCTTCACATTTTTTTTGCAGAATACAAGTATCACATATAGGAATACTTGGCTTACAAATAGTAGCTCCAAAATCCATAATAGCCTGGTTGTATATACCTGGTTGATTTTTGTCAACTAATTGTTGTGCCAATATTTGCAATTTCTTTTTAACCGTTGTATCATCAACAGGTTTATTTTCTCCAAAAAATCTTGCTAAAACACGAATAACATTACCATCTACTACAGCATAGGGTAAATTATACGCAAAAGATACTATAGCTGCTGCAGTATATGGACCAATTCCTTTTAATTTAAGAATATCGTTATAGCTTGTGGGAAATACACCATCAAATTGATCTACAATAATTTTTGCTGTTAGTATTAAATTTCTACATCTACTATAATAACCCAACCCCTCCCAAAGTTTGAATACCACATCCATATTAGCATTAGCTAAATCTTGAATAACAGGAAACTTTTTAATAAACCGCTCATAATATGCCCATCCTTGCTCTACACGAGTTTGCTGTAAAATAATTTCGCTTAGCCATATTTTGTAAGGATCATACGTTTATTTTTTTTCTTATTCCAGTGTAGCAGCTGTTCGGTAAAAAAAGATTGTTGTGTGTGTATCATAAATAATTTTAACCCTTCATCTGCGCTGTAATCTTCGGGCAATTTCAACAAAGGTAATTCTGATACAATATTCGGAGTATTTTCCTTTGTTAATTCAAATTAATTCCATCACCTTTGCCAGACGCATAAATTAAACTTTATAATGGGACTTTTTAACTGGTTTACACAAGAAATAGCTATTGACTTAGGTACAGCCAATACACTTATCATTCATAATGATGAGGTGGTTGTAAATGAGCCTTCTATTGTGGCTCTTGACCGCAATAATCCTAAGAATCTTTTAGCAGTAGGCAAAAAAGCATTGCTAATGCATGAAAAAACACATGAAAGTATTCGTACGGTTCGTCCTCTAAAAGATGGTGTGATAGCAGATTTCAACGCAGCAGAATTGATGATACGAGCAATGATTAAGATGATTTATCCCAAAAAACCATGGTTTCCGCCCAGTTGGCGCATGATGATATGCATCCCATCAAGCATTACAGAAGTTGAAAAAAGAGCAGTACGAGATAGTGCAGAACAAGCAGGGGCTAAGGAAGTGTACCTAATACATGAACCTATGGCAGCAGCATTGGGTATTGGTATTGATGTGGAAGAGCCAGTTGGTAATATGATTATAGATATTGGCGGAGGAACCACTGGTATTACGGTTATTGCATTAGCAGGTATTGTTTGTGATCAATCTATACGCATTGCTGGAGATGAATTTACAGCTGATATTATGGAATCACTACGTCGTTATCATAGTTTATTAATTGGAGAAAGAACGGCTGAGCAAATTAAGATACAAGTTGGAGCTGCCATGAAAGATTTAGATAATCCTCCTGATGACATGGCTGTAAATGGACGAGATTTGGTAACAGGCATTCCCAAACAAATTATGGTAACCTATCAAGAAATTGCTGAAGCATTAGATAAATCTGTATTTAAGGTGGAAGAGGCTATACTAAAAGCTTTAGAAACCACCCCTCCAGAGCTAGCTGCAGATATTTATCGAAGAGGGCTATACTTAACTGGTGGCGGGGCTTTATTAAGAGGGTTGGATAAACGGTTAAGCCAAAAAATTAAGTTACCAGTACATATAGCAGATGACCCATTAAAAAGTGTGGTTAGAGGAACAGGTCTTGCATTAAAAAATTATCAACGTTATCCATTTATAATGAGATAGTTTTGAATAAAGTAACAAGGGACAATGGTATATTAATTTTTCTTCTTCATTCCTTGTTCATTATTTCAGAGGACTATGCGTAATGTCTTTCTCTTTGTAAAAAAATATTTTAATTTTCTTTCCTTCTTAGTGTTAGAGATTATATCGTTGCTGATGCTTACACGCTATAGTTATACACATGAGGCTTTTTTTATGCATACTGCTAATGAGTGGGTTGGCGTTATTAATGAAAAGTACAATAACGTACAATATTATTTTCAACTTAAAAAAGTCAATCAACAACTGGCTAACGAAAATGAAAAACTACGTAACCTATTAGTATCTAATTACACAAAAATGGATACCAATTTATTATTTAAGTATGATACCATAAAAATAGATACGCTCATTAGATATAGACAATATCTTTGGCGTGTAGCACAAGTAGTAGGCAATGATATCTTTTCTCAAAATAACTACCTTATTATAAATAAGGGCTATACACAAGGCGTGAGGATAGGTATGTGTGTATTGAGTGATCAAGGAATTGTAGGCATA
>CAYVXB010000050.1:3967-10976 GCA_964454275.1 uncultured Chitinophagaceae bacterium
TTATGCAAGAGTGATGAGCCTATTGCACCGCGGAACAAAAGTGAGTGCTATGCTTAAAAAAACAAATGTTCAAGGACGAATATTTTGGGATGGTGTTGATCCAGAATTTGTTACGCTGTCTAATGTACCTAAAAGTGAAAAGATTGTAAAAGGAGATACCATATTGACCAGCTATTATTCTGCAAACTATCCCCCAGCACAAATGATTGGAACTGTAGCAGCAATAGTAAATGACCCAAGTTTTAACTTTTATAGTATAAAAGTTAAAACAGGAACTAATTTTTATAATGTGGAATTTGTATATGTAGTAGAAAATAAGGCGGCTGAAGAAATTAGTATTACTGAACATGCTAATAAAAATAACCCATGAGCATATTTGTAAAAAATAGTATTCGCTTTATTATATTCATTCTATTTCAAGCATTGGTGCTAAATAAAATACCCCCCTTACATCGATTTATAGTACCCTATGTGTACTTTCTCTATTTGTTATGGCTACCTTTCAGCATCAACCGTTTGGGTTTATTAGTGGTTGCATTTTTATTTGGACTATCACTCGATTATTTTACAAATACCCCAGGATTGCATGCTGCACCATGTGTACTAATTGCATACATTCGACCATTCCTTATTAATGTTGTTATTCGAAGAAATGAAATAGAGGCGCATCAAGTAGAACCTTCTATAGTAAGCATGGGTTGGATTCCTTACTTGACATACGTTTTTTTGCTAACATTCTTACATCATAGTTGTTTAGTATTAATAGAGTGGCTGCAATTTGGAAGTTTTTGGTATTTCATGGGTAAAATATTAGCCACCACAGCTATTAGCATGCTATTAATGATTATTACAGAACTTTTGTTTTATAGAAAAATGGACAAAAGAAAAATAAACACACTATAATTTTGCCACAGCTCCCTCAACTAAGATTGTTACATTTTCTTTCAATACTTCTACAAAACCAGATTGAATTTCAAATAAAGTAGTGTTATGGGCATCGACTAACACTTTTACAGTGCCTGCTTTTAAGGCACTTACCATTGGAGCATGGTGTTGTAGTATTTCAAAAGAACCTTCTATACCCGGTAGTTGCACACCATATACATCATCACTATACAATTTTCTTTCAGGAGTTAATATTTCAAGATTCATTATTCACGATTTTTAATATCACCATTTTTTACCCTTGTGCTTCGGTAAGTAATTTTTTGCCTTTTTCAATAGCATCTTCCAAAGTACCTACTAAATTGAAAGCTGGTTCAGGATAATTATCTACATCTCCATCCATAATAGCATTAAAACCACGGATTGTATCGTCAATGCTTACAAATACGCCTTTTAAACCCGTAAACTGTTCTGCTACATGAAATGGCTGCGATAAGAAACGTTGCACTTTACGGGCTCTAGCCACCGTAAGCTTATCCTCCTCACTTAACTCGTCCATACCCAGTATAGCGATAATATCTTGTAATTCTTTATAACGTTGCAGTATTAATTTAACCCTGTTAGCTGTATTGTAGTGCGATTCTCCTACAATTTGTGGCGTTAAAATTCGAGAAGTAGAATCTAACGGATCTACTGCAGGATAAATTCCCAAATCAGCAATTTTACGACTTAATACCGTTGTGGCATCTAAGTGAGCAAAAGTAGTAGCAGGAGCGGGGTCTGTTAAATCATCTGCTGGTACGTAAACAGCTTGTACAGAAGTAATAGAACCGTTTTTGGTAGATGTGATGCGTTCTTGCATCAATCCCATTTCTGTAGCCAATGTGGGTTGATATCCCACCGCTGATGGCATACGACCCAATAGTGCCGATACCTCTGAACCTGCTTGTGTAAAACGAAAAATGTTATCTACGAAAAATAATATGTCCTTACCAGCAGTTTGACCATCCCCATCTCTGTAATATTCTGCAATGGTTAATCCACTTAAAGCCACACGAGCACGAGCCCCTGGAGGTTCATTCATTTGACCAAACACAAAGGTAGCTTTGGATTCTTTAAGCTCTTCCATATCTACTTTATCTAAATCCCATCCGCCATCCTCCATGCTGTGTTTAAAGGCCTCTCCATACTTCATAATACCAGCTTCAATCATTTCACGCATTAAATCATTGCCTTCACGAGTACGTTCTCCCACACCAGCAAAAACAGACAATCCACCATGTCCTTTCGCAATATTATTGATCAACTCTTGAATTAAAACTGTTTTACCTACTCCTGCTCCACCAAATAAACCAATTTTCCCACCTTTGGCATAAGGTTCAATAAGGTCAATAACTTTAATGCCTGTAAACAGCACCTCAGAAGCGGTACTTAAATTTTCAAACTTAGGGGGGGCCGCATGAATAGGTTTTCCATTCGCTTTACTTACAGCGGGCAATCCATCAATAGGATCTCCGGTTACATTGAATAAACGACCTCGAATACCATCTCCTATAGGCATTGCAATAGCCTTACCTGTATCAATAACGTTGGTACCTCTTACTAACCCTTCAGTTCCATCCATGGCAACACATCGAACGCTATCTTCTCCTAAATGTTGTTGCACTTCTAATACAAGAATATCACCATTTTCTTTTTTCAATTCCAATGCATTATAAATTTCAGGCAGTTTTCCATTGCTATCAAATTGTACATCCACAACTGCACCAATAATTTGCTTTATTTTACCTATGTTGGCCATATAAAACGTAAATAATTAAATTTAAAAATTGCCGCAAAGGTAAGGGTAAATAAAGAGAAAGAAAAGTGGCATCTATAATATTCAAATAAAAAAGAGTAGGGCTTTACAGTGTGTATTAAAATAGGCTTACCTAAAGTAAGCCTATTGTGGAACCAGCATTGGTTCATGATCAAAGCGGGAAAAAGCATCTTATATATCCAATAAAAAACCGAGCAATGAGAACAAAGCTCGGGATAGTAGCCTGCTGCTACCCTATGAAAAACACTCTTTTGTTTATATAATTGTCATTATAAACCAGCATTACAATATTGTTTTTTATGTTTGCTGGAGCAAAGATATATTAAAAACTTCTCATTTTAAAACATTTTGAGAACTTTTTTTGAGAAAAATTTCTTCTTTTTTAAATGTACACAAGAATACATAGAATTCAATTAGCACTTACACAACGAGAGTTATCCGCGGCTACAGGCATACCCCGTGGTAGAATAGCTAAGTGGGAGGTAGAAAAAGCAAATCCCAAAACAATAGATAGTGCTATTTTAAGTAAGTTTTTTAGTGAAAATGGCATAGATATAGAAGCAGAGATACAAGAAGAAGAAATGCTTGTAACTATAAAATTTGCCCAATTACTTATACAAGCCAGAAAAAGTAGACGACTTAGCCAAAAAGCATTGGCTAAAAAATTAGCTATTCCTTTAACGGCATACCAAAAAATAGAAGCTGGAGATTTTACAAAATATTTACCTCAAGCTATACAGCGTATTGATGCACTACTAGGTACTCGTTTATATGAAATGATCCATAATAAGAATAACCACTCTCTACAAACGCCTACTCATTTATCGTGGAACGATTTTATGAGTGTTCCGTATTTACCCGCTTATATACAAACCCGCTATATAAGTGAATACGCCCTAAATGGGCAACGAAAAGCGGATAGTCGCTTAAGCACTACACTTGTACCTAAAGAATTAAAAAAAGTAACTTATTGGGTAGTAGAGGTCGATAACGATCGTATGAATGATGGTACAATCAACGCTATTTGCCATGGCGACAAACTATTTGTTAGAGAAATAGAAAAACCAGATTGGGATACTATGCATATCTCCAACACCCATGATGTTTTTATATTGATTACTACAGAAGGCTTTATATGCGCACACATTACACAGTATGATACTACAAAAGCAGGCTTTAATTGCCAATACCGAAACAACGTTCACACACACACGTTTATTCGAAAAAAGGATGTATACCGATTGTTTTATGTAGAAAAAATAATTGAACGAAAAATAGGAATATAAACCGCTCTCCCTACCCTTCTGGGTCCATATACGGTTTGGTACGCTTGTACATTAGCAATCCTGTACCTATAAAAATTTGCTCCTTCTCTAGCAATAATATCTATATCAATCATAGAGAAGTGGTTAGTTGAAAGTCGGAAATACAATAAAGACTAAATTCGTTGTACATTTTTCTATTCGATTTATATTATTTTAGGTTAGATCAGATCAGTAAAACACACACTTAAAAACAACGATGCAATAGACTTTTTCATAAACAATGTACTTTGTGATTTAATTTTTTTTAATAAATTATTTTATGTTATTGTTTTGGTTATGAACAAAAAAAACTCTAACCCCATTGATGACAATACGTTTTACAATGATCCATTTAAACCTTTTAAAAGGGTTCAGGGTACACAAATGTATAAAAACATTTTAATAAAAAATTAATTTTTCAACCTTTATAGAAGCAAATGACACACTACAAAATGATCCTTTTTTGATTCAATCTCTTATATACTAGCTTTGCACCAAATTATTTTTAAAATGAACAAGAGCAAAGCCTTTATCTTTTTTATACAAATACTTGTAATATCGTGTGCTACAGCGCAGGTACAACATGTATCTATTGGAACCACTTCTAGTCCTGCTAAAGCAGATGTTTCCATACAACTTGTACGACGATACCAACAATATAATGCCAACCCAATCAATACTGCAGATGTATACGATGTGTCTATTAATTCTCCCAAATCGGTTAATATTTTAGATGCAAAAAAGAAATTTTATGTTCATTCTCTTGAAGGGCATACAACCTCTATTTATAGTTTAGAAAATTTCAAACTTATCAAAACCATTCATCATACGTTTAATGAAAAAAATCAATACCTATTTCACGAAACTGCTTATTTCGACTATACTTTCAGAACACGAAAAACTAAACTGAATTATTTTGAGGGCAAACCTGTGGAGAGTTGTTTTTCGCACAACGGAAAATATTTATGGGTTACCTATTATCGAAGATCTTATGATGCTAATGCCATAGACCCTTCTGCTGTTTGTATTATTGATACCGATGCCGATTCTATTGTAAGAATAATGCCAACAGCACCCCTACCCAAAATGATTAGCTGTTCTCCCGATAGTAAAACAATAGTGATTACACATTGGGGAGATAATACCATAGGATTGATAGACATTTCATCCAATGATGTACAAAAATTCACATACATCAAAAATATTGTTATTGATCAGCGCCTATCTTTAGATTTTGGCTCAGGCGCAAGTATCAATAGAGATAATAATTGCGGTCATTGTTTACGTGGCACGGTGTTTACGCCCGATGGAAAATATATTCTTATTGGTAAAATGGGAAGCAACAGCATAGCTATGGTAGATGTAGCCAACCGCCAATACCTAGGATCTGTTAAAGGAATGAGAGATAACATGCGGCACCTGGTTATCAACAATGGAGTGTTATATATTAGTGTTAACAAAAGTGGATATGTTCAAAAAACAACACTCAATAAATTTGTTGCTCATTTTTCAAGTAAAGAAAAAGATCAGCCTTATAATGAATGGAAAAGTGTTTATGTTGGCGAAGGTGCAAGAACAATTGTGCTTGAGAAAACAGGAAAATATCTTTTTGCTGCAGTAAATAACAAAAGTAAAATTGCTATTGTTCGTACAGCAGATATGCAAGTCATTGGAGAATGCAATGCAGACAGCTATCCCGTTGGAATGGGCATTAGTGCAAATGGACAATGGCTCATTGTTACAGCACAAGGAAAACAAGGAGGTGGCCAAAGTGTGATGGTATATAAAGTAACTTATAATAAGTAGACATTATACAAGTTAGACCAAATCCCCGAGGTTTTTTTGAAACCCTCGGGGATTATGCGAAAGAAAAACATTCATCAGCATAAAATAATATTAACTTAGATAATATCTAGTAAAAATAGTTTTATGTATTGTTAAAGTAATATAGATTTTAGATGAAACAGTATGCGTTGTCCTTTCGACCGTAAGGAGAAAACCCTTACCATATAAGGGTTTTGTTATTTTGAGAGATGCCTCCGCAGTTTATTCTGATGAAGGAAGAGTCGACAAGATATCTATAACAAATGAACAATACCTAATTTTAATAAGATGAATAACGTTAAACCTATATATAGTTATTAAATGTACCGCTTACTACTTATTATACTATGTGCTTATTGCATTATTTTAAAATGTAGTAGCTGCGCTAACATTATCCCGCCTGGTGGTGGGCCTAAAGATAGTTTGCCTCCTGTTTTAGTAAAAGCTACGCCAGATGTAATGTCTAAAAACATCACCCCTAAAAAAATAATCTTAAGTTTTAATGAGTATATACAATTACAAGAATTGGGAAAAAACTTAATCGTTTACCCTACTCCAAAAAATGTTCCCGCTATTACAAGTCACTTAAAAAATGTAACCATCAATATAAAAGATACTCTAAAACCTAATACGACGTACGTGTTTGAATTAGGTAATGCCATTGCAGATATTAATGAAAATAATACTATTAACCATTTTACGTATGTGTTCTCTACCGGAGATCATATTGATTCACTAACTATCAGCGGAAAGGTAGTACTTGCAGAAACGGGTAAAGTAGACAGCACCATGATTGCAGTATTGCATCGTAAACATTACGATTCTGCTGTATTTAAAGAAAGACCCGATTATTATACTAAAATAAATAGGGATGGCTATTTTCATTTCCGCTTTTTACCTAAAGACAGTTTTGATATTTATGCATTGAAAGATGAAACCGGAACTAAAAAATATATAAGCCCAATACAATTATTCGCTTTTAATAATAAACCTGTAATTGCTGGAGAAGCAGATAGTATAACACTGTACGCATATGCAGCAGAAAAAGAGACACCTAAAGTAAATGGCACTACTCCACAAAAAATAACAGCAAAAGACTCTTTATTTTTTACTACTAACGTAGAAAATGGCCAGCAAGATATCCTATCTAATTTGGAAATAAAGTTTAATACTAAAA
>CAYVXB010000050.1:10986-15463 GCA_964454275.1 uncultured Chitinophagaceae bacterium
ATCAGCTTATTCGATTCTTCTAAAATATTTTTAACCGATACGCAACAAGTACGCAATTCAATTGCGTACTTACCCTTAGATTCAAATAAACAAAAAATAACCTTAACACATACTTGGAAGCCTAATACAAAATATAACTTAATTGTATTAAAGGGAGCTGTAAAAGACAGCGCTGGAAAAACCTTCAACAAAAATGATACAATATCTTTTATCACTAAAAAAATAGAAGACTATGGCAGTATTAAACTTAAATTCAGCAACTTACCAGAAAATAAGTCACTAGTATTGATGCTTATACAAAATGACCAATTAGTAGAGTCTGCTCCTATAAAGGGCACTGAATGGTACAGAAAATTGTTTAATCCTGGAGAATATGACATTCGTATTTTATTGGATAAAAATGGAAATGGCAAGTGGGATCCGGGAGATTTTAAGCAACGTATTCAACCTGAAATTGTGGAGCCTATCTCTCAAAGGCTTACCATTAGGGCTAATTGGGATAATGAACTAGAAATTAAATTATAATCCATTAGACACTAAAATAGTGCTAGCTTTTTTACACTTAGATTTTTACCTTTGAGCTCCACATGCAAATACATTCTACTCTTCTTAATAATGCAGTTACTGAGCTTTCCAAGCTTCCGGGTGTTGGCAAAAAAACTGCATTGCGATTAGTATTGCATTTAATTAAAAAAGATAAAGAAGATGTAGAAAAATTAAGTACCTCTTTATCAAGCATGCGTAATCAAATTCAATTTTGCAATCAATGTGGTAATATAGCCGATGCGGAATGGTGTGGCATATGTCTTAATACACACCGCCAACAGAATATTATTTGTATAGTTGAAAACATTCGTGATGTAATAGCCATCGAAAACACACAGCAATACAACGGCACCTATCATGTACTAAATGGATTAATATCTCCTTTAGATGGAATAGGGCCAGATCAATTAAACATTCCATCTTTAATACAACGTGTTCAAAAACAAGAAGTTGGTGAAATTATTTTCGCCATTAGTCCAACGATACAAGGAGATACGACTATTTTTTATATTCAAAAAAAAATACAGTCATACAATATTACAACTACTACAATAGCTCGTGGAATTGCTTTTGGCGGGGAATTAGAATATGCTGATGAAATGACACTGGCTAGAAGTCTACGCAATCGCTTACCCATTCATCAATTAGTTAATATGCCGTAAACCAGATGAGGTTGTAAATGAATTTTTACTTTTATCTTTATTCGCATATCCATACATTCTTACATTAAATTTTATGCATTTATCAGAGCAAGAAATTATTCGAAGAGAAAAATTAACAGAACTTCAAAAATTAGGCATAGATCCTTACCCTGCAGCATTATACCCAGTTAATCAGTATGCCAAGCATATAAAATCAACCTATACTATTGAAACAGCTAATAACTTTAGCAATGTATGCATAGCTGGTAGAATTATGAGTATCCGAGACATGGGTAAGGCCTGCTTTGCTGTATTACAAGACAGTACAGGTAGAATACAAGTTTATATTCGTAGAGAAGATGTTTGCCCTAATGAAGACAAAACACTGTACGATATAATTTGGAAAAAACTATTAGACATAGGCGATATTATTGGTATAAAAGGATTTGTATTTACTACCAAAACAGGAGAAACCTCTATACATGTAAAAGAATTTTCGTTATTAGCAAAATCTTTAAAACCATTACCTATTGTTAAAGAAGCAGAAGGACAAACGTTTGACGCAGTAAATGATCCAGAGTTTCGCTATCGCCAACGCTATGCAGATCTTATTATTAATCCACAAGTAAAAGAAACCTTTATTAAACGTAGCCAAATGATTAATACCATTCGGGGATTTTTAAATGAAAAAGGTGCATTAGAGGTAGACACACCTGTACTACAAAATATCCCTGGCGGTGCATTAGCAAAACCATTTATAACCCATCACAATGCGTTAGATGTAGATATGTATTTACGCATAGCCAACGAATTATATTTAAAACGCTTGATGGTAGGCGGTTTTGACTGGGTATATGAATTTAGTAGAAACTTTCGTAATGAAGGCATGGATCGTACACATAACCCAGAATTTACCATTCTTGAATTTTATGTGGCCTATAAAGATTATGTATGGATGATGGAACAAACAGAAACCATGCTCGAAAAAGTGGCTATTGCTTTACATGGTACAACGGAAGTGCTAGTAGGCGATAACACCATAAGCTTTAAAGCACCTTTTAAACGCATAAGTATTTATGATGCCATTCAAGAGTATACTAAAATAGATATTAGTCAAATGGATGAAATGCAGTTGCGTAATACATGTAAACAATTACATATCGCAATAGATAAAACAATGGCTAAAGGAAAATTGATAGATGAGATTTTTGGTAATTGTTGTGAACGACACTACACTCAACCAACCTTCATCACAGACTACCCTGTTGAAATGAGTCCATTAACTAAAAAACATCGCAGCAAATCCGGACTAGTAGAACGTTTTGAACTTATTATCAATGGAAAAGAAATTGCGAATGCTTATAGCGAATTAAATGATCCTATCGATCAACGCAATCGCTTCGAAGAACAAGCAGAATTATTAAAAAGGGGAGATGAGGAAGCTATGTATATTGATTATGATTTTTTACGAGCACTAGAATATGGCATGCCTCCTACAGCAGGTATTGGTATTGGCATTGATAGATTAGCTATGTTAATGACTAATAACGCATCTATTCAAGACGTATTGTTATTTCCACAGATGCGACCGGAGGCAATGAGTTAATGCCTAAACTAAAAGAAGATCACGCTATCTATAAATAACGACCATTATACAACAAGGTGCTTTCTGTTTTTATTGTTATTTGAATTATATATGAAAATATCTGCTTTCAGTTATGTACGCAACGGCATTCAATTAGGCTATCCATTTATCGAAGCTATAAAAAGTGTATTGCCATTAGTTGATGAGTTTATTGTTGTTGTGGGCGATAGCACAGACGGAACAAGAACAGCAATTGAACAAATAAACGACCATAAAATAAAAATTATTGATACCATTTGGGATGATACTATGCGTACCAAAGGTTTAATTTTTGCACAACAATCCAATATTGGTTTAGATAATGTAAACAAGGATGCAGATTGGCTTTTTCATATACAAGCCGATGAAGTAATTCATGAAAAAGATTATGATACCATAAAAAATGCCATGCAAAAATATCTGCATGATAAACGTGTAGAAGGCTTTTTATTTAAATTCATTAATTTTTTTGGCGATTATAATCATTGGGCGCCCAGCAGACGATTTCATCAAAAAGAAATACGTATTATTAGAAACAATTCAAAATATCGTAGCTATAAGGACTCTCAAGGTTTTAGAAGATTTAACGATCCCGTACATTATTTGCAAGAAAAAGGATATAAACTACATGTCATTCCTATTAACGCAACCGTTTATCACTATAGCTATGTTAAAAATCCGCATACTCAGTTAAAACGCTCCATTGAATTTGGCAAGCGATACAACTCAAATGATGAGTGGATAAAAGACTATACCGAAAACAATACAGCAGGATTTAATTACAATGCAATAGATTTTTTGTACACATACAAAGGCACGCATCCAGCCATAATGAAAACTCGTATTGATGCACAAGATTGGGTGTTTAACTACGATCCATCCAAAAACAATATGAAATTTAAGGATAAAGCTTTTAAAATAATTCAAGATATTACAGGCAAGCAATTCTTCATTTATAAAAACTATAAAATAAAACGAAAATAAAAATCCTATTTTCTGAATACTTAACCAGCCATCTGTTTGTATGTATTAATCAACCCATTCGTAGAACTATCATATACATCAACGGAATTCTTATTTTGTAATGAAGGCAAAATATGGTTTGCTAATTGTTTCCCCAATTCCACGCCCCATTGATCGAAACTATAGATATTCCAAATAATTCCTTGCACAAAAATTTTGTGCTCGTATAAAGCGATAAGAGATCCTAAATTATACGGCGTAATTTTTTTCATTAAAAAAGAATTGCTAGGCTTATTTCCATCAAACACTTTGTAAGGAAAAATTTTCTCAATATCTGCCTCTTTCATTCCTGTTGCTTTTAATGTACTTTTTACCTCTTCCTCTGTTTTTCCTTGCATTAACGCTTGAGTTTGTGCAAAAAAATTAGCTACTAATTTTTTATGGTGATCTCCAATTGGATTATGAGAAATAGCCGGCACAATAAAATCGCAAGGAATCATTTCTGTACCTTGATGTAGTAATTGGAAGAATGCATGTTGGCCATTTGTTCCAGGTTCACCCCAAATAACAGAACCTGTATGATAATCAACGTTACATCCATTTCTATCCACACTCTTTCCGTTACTTTCCATGCTGGTTTGTTGTAAATATGCTGGAAAACGATGCAAATACTGATCATAAGGTAATAATGCATAGGTCTGTG
>CAYVXB010000051.1:0-8692 GCA_964454275.1 uncultured Chitinophagaceae bacterium
TTAATATTTTATCAAATTAGTTAAACAAACTAACAACTCCAAATTTATATATATTCAGCCAAAACATCAGGAGTGTATAATAATTTAATACGAGATGAAAAATCTAATTGCTGAATAGTTTCTTTGCAACCACTAACTAAAATATGTATATGTTTATATTTAAGCAATATTTTTTTTAAAAAAGATTGTATAGGGGTTATATTTTTTCGAGTTGTATAAAAAGTTAATAAATATTGAGGATTTATAGAAGAAATTACATTTTCTAAATTTTCATACGGCACATTTTGTCCTAAATATATAGTTGCGTTTCCATTTTTCCTAAGTATATAATCGGCAAATAGCAAGCCAATTTCATGGTATTCATCTGGAGGTAAAAACAATATATATTTTTTGTTCGGTTTATGTTTAGTTGGTAGACCATCAATAGCAGATGCTAATTTTCTTTTTATAATAGCAGATGCAAAATGTTCTTGAACGGGTAATAGCTTATTTATACGCCATAATAATCCTGTTTTATGTAAAAAGGGATAAATTACTTTTACTATAGTATCGTACATGCCTAAATGAACAATAGCTGCAGAAAATATTTTTTCAAAAGCGAATTCATCAAATTCTACTATCGCCATAGTTAAATTATGGATATAAGATAGATAAATTTTGTCTTCGGTCAATTGCTCTAGTTTTTCTATTGTTTGTTCAATTTGCTTTTTGCTTAAAGCAACAACCTGAGAAATTTTATATCCTCGATCCAGCAGTGTAGCAATATTTAAAAGCTTACGCAGTTGATGATTATCGTAATAACGAATATGCGTTTTTGTACGATGTGGTTTAACGATATTATATCGTTTCTCCCATATACGTAAAGTATGAGCTTTTATACCAGTTAGTTGCTCTAAATCAGCAATAGTATACCTATTCAATTGTTGAAGATAATTTACATAAAGGTAAACAACATGTATATTTTAAGAATAAATATTATGAATATCATGATAAATACTTTCCTACAATGGGCATACGACGCCCTACACCAAAGGCTTTTGGATTAATTCTTATAAAAATATTTTACATTCAATTTAAACAAAGTAGC
Source organism: uncultured Chitinophagaceae bacterium (assembly GCA_964454275.1). Classification (GTDB taxonomy): domain Bacteria; phylum Bacteroidota; class Bacteroidia; order Chitinophagales; family Chitinophagaceae; genus CAYVXB01. Next base: position 1,088 of record CAYVXB010000051.1, read on the forward strand.
AGTATTATGAATTTTGAAAAAGATAAGGAAGAATTTAATAGACTTTACAAACAAAAAAATTTTTATACGGTACTACCCAGTTTTTTTAAATTAAAAAGTGATAAGATAGAAGTATTAGAGCAGCATTATTATTTGTTAAAATCAGAAAAAAAGAAAGATGCTCGACGTACTATAAAACTGTATTTTACCTTTCGAGAAAATAAGAAAAAAACGTATCTCTTTTTAAGAGAGAAATTAAAAACAGAAACGGACAAAAGTATAAAAAAAGACATACTAGAACTTTTAGAAGACATAAGATATAGGTCGCTTAGTGAATTGAAAAATGAATATGAAGAACTCGCTAAAATTGAAAACCCTACTGCTATAGATTTTTCGAAATCTCTTTTATTAAACAATGAGTTAGATATATTAGAGTTTCATTATTCATTACTTAACAAAAGAGAAAATCAACATTTATATAGAACTATTCGTGCTGCCTTTGGAGATAGAAAAAATGATATGAGTGTTGAATTATTCTTACTTAATAAATTTAAGAAAGAAAAAAACATTGATATAAAAGCAGATATATTAATGATATTAGGTAATTTAAGATCTAAAAAAGTTCTTCCAGTAATCAAAGAACGTATAAATGATAAAGAAATTAAACTACAGGAAATGAGTTTAATAGTATTGGGATGGGTGGGTAAAGCTAGTGATATAAAGATTTTTTCTGATAAAATTCATAATGCAGCTAAAGAGGAAATTAGAGAAATGGCCGTTCATGCTATGCGTCAGCTATGGTATAATAATGAAACAAAAAGTTTAAAAAAATCAATAATAAAAACATTGTATTCGGCTATACAAAACGAAAAAGTACATTCTGTTATTAAAGCTATTGTTTTTGTTGCTCAAGAAATTTTATCAAAAAATTTTGGATTAAAAGAAAGTCAATATAATAGTAATACCGGTGACTTTTCTAAAGAAAAAGGTGATATTCAACTCGCAAGATCTAAAGCCATGAAAGCCTTAGAAAAATATGCAGTATAAATTTTAAACCAAATATTTTTCTACCCAATGGACATGTATTAAAAACGCTGAAGAGTGAATAATAGAATTTCTAAAAAAATAACTTTTTATGCTATACTTTTAAAAAAAATTTAAATACAAAAAATAGGTTTAATATGATCAAAGTAATTTTTTTTATACTAACAATTACCATTTTTATGAATCGAACAATAGGTCAAACAAACAGAATTCGTTTTTATATAGAACATAGCGAGAAAGAATTATTGGATATAAAAGTTAATCTTGATGGTGGAAATATTTTTTCTGAAAAAATTTATCCTTCGAAAAGAATGCCTCCTATTGTTTATCACACTACTTTGGATATACATAATGGTAAACACATGATTACATTTTTTGATCAAACTAGAAAAATAAAAGAAAGCGCTAGCTTTAAAGCTGAAAAAACAAAAACCATATTGATTAGAATGAGAAAGGATGTTTTAGAAAATAAACATATTATTATAAGTGAAGAAGAAATTCCTATTAAATAATTCACCAAAGTAAAAAGTGTATTCGATCATCTGGTGTTAAGATTTTTTGAAAAATACGATGGTAAATCGTTTACATAGTATAGAGTAACTTAATACAACGAACAACATTGTACTATTAATAGAATAAGACATCAATAATGTGGTAAGGTAAATGCGTTCTTGTAGTAGATATATTGTGTATATATAATATAGCTTTGGATCAATCATATTTTTTGGCTAGCTCCTCAACATAATCAACTTGCCATGAATAAAGTACTTTTCTTAATTCTGGGATATTTGTATGTCCGAAAACACGCTCAATAGCATGACTAATGCTTAGTACAGGGGGTAAAATTTTCAATTTGTTATATGCCAATAATTTATGATGTCCATCAATAACATAATCGGCTGAACGATCATAGTCATAAGCGTCAATATATTCTTCATAACTTTTAATATTCTTTGAAAATCCTTCCTGAACATGGTGTTTTTTATATGTAATAATGAATGGCCTTTTCCCATTTTTAATTTCTTCTTCAAAAAAATGTACTCTTTTCTGATCAATATTTTCTTCTGGAATAGTAGCTAAGAGCGCTTTGGGATAGCCAAGTGTACAGTACCTATTTGTTGTGTAATGAAGGATATTCTGCTGATAATGCTCATCTTTAGGAGTGTTATTTTTATAATAGGTATACTCAATTATTTTTTTCTCTTCATTTTGATTGCAAAGTGCTTTTGCAATCAAAAAATTACAGGATACTTTCTTTACCTCATTACGCATTTTTTCTGTAAAGTAAATTCCTTCTGTGGCACTTGAAAATGTTACATTATACACGCCTTCGGTATCAAATAGATGTAGTAATGAATTTATCTGTTTAATAAGTAGCTCTTCTTTATTCGTAAAATCATTGTAAAGAATTGATTTGTCAATATTGGATTCTATTGTATTACGATATTTTCTATTGTACGGAAACAAGGAGAAAAAACGAGTGTAAAAATCTTCTCCAATCCAGTCTGCAGATAATATAGCACCCTCATATGTGAAGCAATTTAAAGCGCCCACATTTACCTGAATCTCCCATGGACAATCTTCTTCTTTTGGCATGTAAATCATATACAAAAAGTTATATAGAATTACTTAAAGATAAAATCTAAGATAAATACTTTCCTACAATGGGCATACGACGCCCTACACCAAAGGCTTTTGGACTAATACGGATAATAGGACAAAATTGGTTTCGTTTATATTCATTATTATTGACCATTTTTAAAACCTTTGACACCAATGCCGCATCAAATCCTTTATTAATAATACTTTTAGGCCCTTGACATTGCTCAATATATTGATATAAAATTTGATCGAGTATAGCATAATCTGGTAAGCTATCTATATCTTTTTGATTAGGTCTTAATTCTGCAGAAGGTGCTTTAGTAATAATATTTAAAGGAATAATTTCTTTTTCTCGATTGATATATTCCGCTAAGGCATATACCTGTGTTTTATAGCAATCTCCTAAAACACTTAATCCGCCTGCCATATCGCCGTATAGCGTTCCATACCCTGTAGCCAATTCGCTTTTATTAGATGTATTTAATAATACATATCCAAACTTATTGGCAATAGCCATTAATATATTGCCTCTGCTTCTGCTTTGAATATTTTCTTCGGCTAATGAAAAGGGTAGGTCTTTACACAAAGGCTTTAAAGTTTGTAAGAAGCTTTCATATATAGTATTAATTTTTATAATATGATAGGGATTGTTTAGCCGTTTAGATAATTGTACTGCATCAGTAACCGAATGTTCGGTAGAATAGGGGGAGGGCATTAATACAGCCAATACATTTTCTTTACCTAATGCCTCGCAAGCCAATGTTAAAGTTACAGCACTATCAATACCACCACTGCTTCCAATAATAGCTTTGGTAAACCCCATCTTATTAAAATAATCTTTAATACCTATTACCAGTGCTTGATATATTTGATCAATATATAAATGTGATTCTAATGTTTTTGGATTAAGATCTACATTGGGTAAAGCATCTACCGTTTCTATTATAGATTCTGTAATCAATCCGTTTTCTAATACATCAACTACTGCAAAATCTTCTTTAAATAAAGATAACGCACAACATATATTTCCGTTTTTGTCTGCAACGAATGATCCTCCATCAAACACAATTTCCGTCTGACTACCTACAGTATTGCAATACACCATCGGCAATTTATATTTAAGTACATTGGCTTTTACAATAGCTTTTCTATCTGCTACATGTGTATAATCAAATGGAGAAGCAGAGAGATTAATCATGATATCTGGCTTTTGCATCATCAGCTTATCCATAGGGCATATACGATACATAGGATTGTCGTTTATATTCCAAATATCTTCGCAAATAGTAACGGCTAATTTTTTTCCTTTAAATAGCACAGTATTCCATTCATATGCTGGCTCAAAATGTCTGTATTCATCAAATACATCGTAAGTAGGCAAAAGCGTTTTATGGATTACCGCTTGTATTTTTTCTTGATAGATAAAATAAGCGGAGTTGAATAAATCTTTTCCTTCTTTTTGTGGATTGATAGCTGGAGCTCCTACCAATACAGCAATATCTTTTGTATAAGGTTTAATTTGATCAATGGCTTGTAAGCAGGAGTGTATAAATTCATCAAACAATAAAAAATCACGAGGAGGATAACCACAAATACAAAGCTCTGAAAATACGACCAATTCTGCATTTGCTGATTTTGCTTTTTCTATAGCCTGAATAATTGTTTGAGTATTATAATCAAAATCACCGATACGATAATTTTGTTGAGCGAGTGCAATTTTCATGTAGCAAAGTTATGAATTAAAAAACCTCTCCTAACCCTTTCTGCAACAGGCAGGCTCTCCAAAGAAGAGGGATAAATATATTTACCATGTCAGTTTTTCTTTATAAGAATAATCTTTAAATTGAATTTCTTGATCAGCTAATAATTTTAATATTGGTTCATAAATTTCTGGTAAGATAGGAATATGCAATCCCTTTACATTTAATTTTCCCTCCAACAACAATGTTGCAGCAATAGCTAATGGCAATCCAACTGTTTTAGCCATTGCAGTATGAACACTATCTTCACCTTTCACCATTAAACAGCTTTTAATTTGATGTTGTTCATTTTGTAATGTGTATTGTATGTCATGCATCATCAATACCATGTCCTTATCAGTAGGTTTCAAGGCCCATTTTTCTTCAATGATACATTGTAAGATATAATCTGAGGTACATACTCCTTTGTTAATCAATGCTTCATTTTTACTACCAAGAAATTGTAAAAGATTTTCCAATTTCGTATCTCGATTTTTATTTTTTAAATGTCGATTAAAAAAATCAACATAGCTCATATGAGTAGTATCATATGCGTAGTGATCTATAAAACCATTATCTACCAAGGCTTTCCAGCCGTATATAAAATCAGGATGTCGAAGTGTAGTGCGTATAAATGTAGAGGCCTGTTCTAATGCATATAACTTAGCATAAGCCAATGAATCTCTATTGGGGTACCATCCCCAAATGCCTGATTCTGGAATATCTACTGTTTTTGTTGGATTAAATAATTGATGATAGTCTAAGGTTTTGATTTCGTTATTTTCTTTATATATGGCCCCAGATTTACCTGCTAATACTACATTTTGCGGATTCCAACTTATTTTATAATGCCAAGGATTGTTATCGCTTTCCGTAGCAACTAAGCCGCCACAATGAGAAATGAAAGAATTGATTTGTGCTCCTTTTTCTTTTAATTGGTGAATGATTTGCACAGCACTCATGTGATCAATTCCTGGATCTAAGCCCATTTCACATAAAAACAATAATTCTTTATTTTCAATATCTTTTTGTAGTGCTTTTATTTTTTCATCTATGTAAGAAGCTGTAAGTAAATGTTTGCCTAATTGAATGCAATCCTCTGCCACCATATAATGTAGGGTAGGAGGGAGAAGTGAAATAACTGCATCAACTTGTTCTATCCATACTAATCTTTCTGTTGGGTGATGTGCGTTTAATTGAATAGCTTTTCCACAAGGATGAGCATTCATTTTTTGTTCGGCAATGTGCACATTTTGATCAGCCACTATAATTTTCCATTGATGAATAGTTGCTTGTTGTCATAAATATTCTATTAATATGGTAGATGATTTTCCAGCACCAAGTAGTAAGATTTTTTTCATCACAAGTATAAATTAGGTCAATTTTTAATGATATCTTTTATATTAAACTCAATATTCATTTTATCAGCAAGCATTTGTAAATCTTCTACAACTACTGTTAATAAAGGGATTCCCTCTTGCATACGTTTTTGTTCTGTTTCTCTTTCAATATCGCCAGGAATAAGCACTTTTGAAGAACCCTTAACCGTTTTAGCTTTTCTAAACGCTTGAATCCAATTATCCATATCCTTTTTAAAATCTTTAGCAGGCCTGAAGGCATCAATACGCATCGCCCCAAAAAAATGACCAATACCTTCACCAGGCATATTTGTAGGCAAGGACATAAAAGCAGGAAAAGGTGGAACCCAAGGGCCATAATTAGCCCCGCCTAATACGCCTGATAAAATATCCACGATAGCACCTAACGCATAACCTTTATGGTTACTCTGTTCTGGAGTACTTCCTAAAGGTAACAAAGCCCCGCCTTTTTTTAATATTTCAGCATCTGTTGTAGGCTGCCCTTCTATATCTTGTACCCATCCTAAAGGAGCTTGTTCCTTTTTTCTTTGTAATATTTCTAGTTTACCATTGGCTGCATTAGTGGTGGCGAAATCAGCTACAAATGGAGGTTCCGTACCAGCTGGTACCGCTACAGCAATGGGATTGGTGCCTAGCATACGATCAATAGAAAACGTTGGTGCTACTAAGGGACTAGCATTCGTCATAGCAATACCTATCATATTATGCTCTAAAGCTAGCATAGCATGATATCCTGCAATACCAAAATGATTAGAATTTTTTACGCTTACCCAACCTGTACCACATTGTTTTGCTTTTTGTATGGCTATGCTCATAGCATAAGGAGCAATAGTTAATCCTAGGCCTGCATTACCATCAACAACAGCGGTGGATAATGTTTCATGCACGATGCAACAAGTTGCTTTTGTATGTATTCTTTTGGCTTCCCATAAACGTATATAGCCGGATAAACGAGCGATTCCATGTGAATCAATACCTCTTAAATCGGCTGATAGTAAAGCTTTTGTAGCTATGTCTGCATCTTTATTGGAGCATCCTATTTGTATAAAAATAGCGTTACAAAAACTAAATAATTGGTCGTATGAAAATGTTTGAGTGTCCATAATAATTTAAAATTATGTAGTATTATGATGGAATGATCATTTTTGGATAAAAAGTTTTGGTAGTATAAAAAATATCTATTTACTTTGTTTATCAAAGTGCTTTTATGAATAAGAAAAATCAACATCTTAATACTTTACAAGACATTAAGCAAATGATGGAACGCAGTAGCCGTTTCATAAGTTTAAGTGGACTAAGTGGTATTACAGCTGGAATAGCCGCTTTAATAGGAGCTTGGTTTGCATATAATGTTATTGGTAAGAGCAATCATAACTATGAGCTTAGAAATACAAACATGTCTTTGTACGATCATAAAATAACTATTCAAGAATTTATGGGTAATAAATTATTATGGATAGGTATTGTAACATTTATTGCTGCATTGGTTTTGGCATTTTTATTTACATATTTAAGAAGCAAAAAACTGCAAACTACTATTTGGAATCGTACATCAAAACGGATGATTTTTAATTTAGCTATTCCCATAATTATTGGAGGAGTTTATTTATTTAAATTAATTGAAGCCGGGAGCTATGGCTTTATCGCACCAGGATGTTTATTATTTTATGGATTAGGCTTATTAAATGCTAGTAAATATACATTAGGTGAAATTCGCTATTTAGCTTATTGCGAAATAATATTAGGCATCATAAATCTTTGGTTTGTTGGTTATGGATTATATTTTTGGGCAGTAGGTTTTGGCATATTACATATTTTATATGGAACAATGATGTGGCGTAAATACGAGAGGTTTAAAACCG
>CAYVXB010000051.1:8702-15319 GCA_964454275.1 uncultured Chitinophagaceae bacterium
TTTTAGGGATCATTTTTAATGAATGAAAAATATTATACAACATTTAAATAAAGTTTTTGATAATCGAATACGGCTAGGTATTATGAGTGCTTTAATGGTTAATATGGAAGTAAGCTTTAATGAATTGAAAGATATAATACAAGTTACAGATGGCAATTTAGCCAGTCATTTAAAAGGATTAGAAGAAAACGGATATATTAAAGTACAAAAAGGTTTTATTGGCAGAAAAACCAACACAACGTATAGCGTTACAAAAGCAGGAGAGAGGGCATTTAAGCTTCATATAGAAGCATTAGAATATATGATTAAATCTACAAAATAATTTTTTTTGGCTTAATACTTTGAATTTCAAAGTACTTTATATGTTTAATGGTAAATATAAACCTGCTATTTCAATAGCTGCAAGAATTTGGATAGTCACTTCTCTTGCTTTTGGAATTTTATGGGTAATAGCAAGTATAGTAACCAAAGAAATTGAAATACTAAAATTGTCAATACTGGCTACAATAGTTTCAGGTATCGCTAGTATACCGGTTTGTATAGCATTAATATTTATTATTCCATTTATAAAAAAAATAAATAGAAATTTTAAAACTAGAATAGCTGCTTTGATGGGAGTTTGCTTCGTTGTTTCAGTATGTTATGCGATACTAGGCGTTTATATAACTGGTGGTTTTACAATATTTAGAGCGGATATTCCAGATGACTATGTCAATAGTTTATGGATAGAATGTATAAAAACTTTTGCTATATACACAGCTATACTTTTTACCTGTAGCGGAATAGCGGTATTGTTAAATATTAAAGCTATTTGCAATTATTTCAATGCTAAAACTGTAAATGATTTTAATAACACTATACAAAAAAAGTCACCACTTCAAATCAATATAAATATGGACACAACAATCAATTCACAGAACACATCACCAAGCAATGAAAATTCAGCTGGCGTTTCATCATCTAATAAAATCCTGATCAAGTGAATTATTACAGCCGTATTAATTCTTGTAATGCTTATTCCAACCATTTTTTTAACGAATCTAGTAACGGAAAGAAAACAAAGGCAAAGTGAGATAGTGCATGAAGTAAGTAGTAAATGGGGGTACGCTCAAACCATTACTGGGCCATACTTATACATACCTTATACCATAAATGAGAAAGATGCTGAAGGTAAAATGATTCTTGTTCAAAAGCAACTATTTATTTTTCCTGATAGTATACATTTAACAGGTGAAATTTTCCCTGAACAACGACTAAGATCTATATATAGTGTACTATTATATAAAAGCATCTTAAATAGTACTGGTAATTTTATTTTTCAACTTCCACAAGATGTAGATCCTTATTCGCTACAATGGGAAAATGCTAAAATTTGTATTGGCATTAATGATGTTAAAGGCATTGAAGAGAAAATAGATATTCATTTTAATAATCATGTATATACACTGGCACCGGGTTTGCCTACTAATATGATTGATGCCCATGGTTTATCTAGCCCTATTAATTTATCCACTACTGATGTAAATAAACCTATTGCGTTCAATATGGAATTAAAAATAAATGGTAGTGAACAATTGCATTTTATTCCTTTAAGTGGAAATAGTAGTTATACTTTACATTCTACATGGGCTAATCCTTCTTTCGATGGCAATACACTGCCAAAACAAAGAGTGGTAACAGATAAAGGGTTTGCGGCAAAATGGTATTTTAATGCTGCTAATCTTCCATTTGGAAACGTGGTAAAACAGTTTGATTTTGATAAAACAAATATGGCTTTTGGTGTAAGTATGTTGCAGCCTGCAGATCAATATGCTAAAACGATGCGTAGTGTAAAATATGCTATTCTTATTATTGGGCTTAGTTTTTCTTTATTTTTTATAATAGAATTAATGCAGAAAAAGCCTTTACACCCCATACAATATATATTGGTCGGATTGGCATTGGTTATTTTTTATACTTTATTGCTTTCTATAAGTGAATTTATGTTATTCAATTATGCATATGCCATAGCTTCATTTGCAACGATATTACTTATTACATTATATGCAAAAAGTCATTTTAAGAGTTTAAAAACATCAATTCTTTTTGCCTCCGTATTAATTAGTTTATATGGATTTATTTTTGTTCTGATTCAATTAGAAGATACAGCCCTATTAGTAGGAAGCATAGGATTGTTTATAGTATTGGCATTGGTAATGTATGCAAGTAGAAAAATCAATTGGTATGGATCAACTATTAAACCAAGCAACACTAATTAATTGTTATTTAATAAGATTAAAGAAGAATATCTTCTCGTATATACATGTTCTGCAAATAGTATGTATGGGAAGATATTTTATCTTAGAAATAACATTTCTCTATATTTTGGCAAAGGCCAGTCACTATCGGTAATGAGTAATTCGAGCTCGTCTACATTATTTCGAATAGGATCAAAATATTTTTCTTTAACCTTACAATAATCAATAGCCTTAGTTCTGTTGTTATTTATGCTATTACATTTTTTACGAGCATCTATCATTTCTGCTACTTGTGCTGTAACAAAATTAATATGTGCACTTATTTTTTCGAGTAATTTCTTTTGATGAGTGTAGTTGTTTTCAACTATACCTATTGTTTGCATTTTTTGAATACTAGAAGCCAAAATATGTTGGTATTTGATAGCAGCAGGTATGATATGTGTCATAGCCAACTCACTCATAATACGAGATTCTATTTGTACTTTTTTAATATACTTTTCTAATTCAATTTCATATCGAGCCTCTAGTTCAATAGGTGTGTATACTCTATTACTTTCAAATAGCCGTTTAGCTTTTTCAGTAATCATTGCATCCAAAGCCACAGGAGTTGTACGTAAATTGGGCAAACCTCTAGATTCTGCCTCTTTATGCCATTCTTCACTATATCCATCGCCTTCAAATAATATTTTTTTACTTTCTACAATGTATTTCTGAATTATATGCATGATTGCAATTTCTTCTTTTTCACCCTTCGTAATAAGGTTATCGACTTCTATTTTAAATTGTTTTAATGTATTTGCTACAATAGTATTTAACACAATCATTGCGTTGGCACAATTGGCAGAAGAACCTACAGCACGAAATTCAAATTTATTTCCTGTAAAGGCAAAAGGGGAAGTTCTGTTGCGATCAGTATTATCCAGCATTAATTCAGGAATGCTTCGGTGTAGATCTAACGTTAAATTTTTTTCTTCTTTTTCATCAAGTGTATCACTTACTCTTGTTTCAATATCAGCAAGTACTTTAGCTAAGTATTGACCAATAAATACAGAAATAATAGCCGGAGGGGCTTCATTGGCCCCCAAACGATGGTCATTATTAGCAGAAGCAATGGAAGCCCTTAATACATCCGCGTAATCATGCACAGCCTTAATAGTGTTTACGAAAAAAGCGAGAAACATTAAATTGGTTTTAGGTGTTTTTCCTGGGGCCAATAAATTTACACCTGTATTAGTAGCCATACTCCAATTATTATGCTTACCGCTTCCGTTAATACCAGCAAAAGGTTTTTCATGCAATAGCACTACCAGTTTATGGCGTTTTGCAACTCGACTCATAACATCCATCAACAGTGTGTTATGATCGACTGCAACACTAACCTCTTCAAAAATAGGTGCACATTCAAATTGTGCAGGAGCTACTTCATTATGACGTGTACGCAGTGGAATTCCCAACTTATACGCTTCCTTTTCGAAGTCTCTCATAAAGGCATAGATCCTTTCTGGGATAGAGCCAAAATAGTGATCTTCTAATTCTTGGCCTTTTGCAGGAGATGCTCCATACACTGTTCGACCACATTGTAGCAAATCGGGTCGGGCATTTGCTAATGCCTCATCTATTACAAAATATTCTTGTTCCCATCCTAAAGTTGGTGTAACCTTCGTAATTTTTTTATCAAAATAGGAACAAACATCTACAGCGGCTTTATTTAATGCTTCAATTGCTTTTAATAAAGGTGCTTTATAGTCTAAAGACTCTCCTGTATAGGATACAAAAATGGTAGGGATACACAATGTTTTACCTTCCCCTATTGTCATAATAAAAGCAGGGGAGGACGGATCCCAGGCTGTGTAACCACGAGCTTCAAAAGTAGCACGTAGTCCACCACTAGGGAAGGAGGATGCATCAGGTTCTTGTTGTATTAAGGCTGCGCCATCAAATTCTTCTATGGCAGTGCCATCGTTTTTTATAGTAAAGAAAGAATCATGTTTTTCAGCAGTAATACCTGTTAGGGGTTGAAACCAATGTGTAAAATGTGTTACACCTTTACTTTCAGCCCAAGCTCTCATGCCATTAGCAATTTGATTAGCAACGAAGCGTTCAATTTTTTTTCCATTACAAACACTATTTGCAAGACTTTTGTACGCTTCATCGTTTAAAAATTCACGAGCTGCCTTGAGTGTAAACACACTCTCGCCAAAAATACCCGTGATTTTTGTAAACGCACTTCCATTTTTATTAAAAGCTGCCGAATCTTTATGTAAATTATTTATTGCATTAAATCTAACGGTTGGCATAAATTCTGATTTTAGTTATATTTTTAGAAAAGATAAATGGGTTTTATGGAAGGTAATGATTTTACTAAAAGAGTTGCAAAATAACATAATAGATTTAAACATAAATCAGGTTTATTAATATGCGTATATATAAAATAAAAAACCCCAACATCGAAGGTGGGGTTTAAAAAACTTTTGAAAAGGATTAATAATCGTTGTCTCTCTTATAATTTGAGCGATAACCACCGCCACCGCCTTTGTTATAACCACCACCGCTGCTTCTATTATTGCCAAAGCTTTTCTTATACCCGCCACCGCCACTCTTATTTTCAGTGCGAGGCTGAGATTCATTAACTACAATTTTTCTACCCTGCACTTCAGTGTCGTTAAGGTTAGAAATTGCAGCATTTGCTTCGTCCGTATTTTCCATTTCTACAAATCCAAAGCCCTTGCTACGACCACTCATTTTGTCTGTTAAAATCTTAGCAGAAGTTACAGTTCCAAAAGGGGTAAAGATGTTTTTCAAATCCTCATCAGTCATGTTCCATGAGAGGTTTCCTACGTAAATGTTCATTACAAAAATTTAATATGGTAAAAAAATAAATATGTAAAAGAATACTAGTGCAAAATAGCTACCTAAGCTTCTATTACAGGGCAAAGGTATGCATTTCTTTTCAAACAAAATAAAAAACTCTTTATTCCGACTTTACTTCAAGATCTATTTCAACTAATTGAGCATTACCAAAATCAATAGCAGCTTTATAAAGGCCCGCTTCTTTTATTTCTTCTGGTATAGTTATTCGTTTTCTATCAATTTCATATCCCTTTTGCTCTTTGATAGCTCGAGCAATTTGTAGAGAAGTAACACTTCCAAAAATTTTGCCACTTGTACCTGTTTTGATATCAATTTTTACAGATCCAGCTTTTAAAGCGGCAATTACTTTATTTAACTCCGCTAACATTGCTGCTTCTTTTTTCTTCAAATGCTTCATGCGCTCCTCTAATTGTTTCAAATTACTGGGGCTTGCTTCCACAGCCATTTTTTTGGGAATTAAGTAGTTGCGAGCATACCCATTCTTTACACGTACTAATTCAGTACTTGCGCCTAAATGGTCTACATCCTGTATTAAAATTACTTGCATAACGCTTTTTTATAAAAATTAGTTTATTTTAGAAGATCTGTTACATATGGCAGAATAGCCATTTGGCGAGCTTTTTTCACAGCATCAGATACTTTACGTTGAAATTTCAGTGTATTTCCTGTGATGCGTCTTGGAAGAAGCTTCCCTTGTTCATTCAAAAATTTTTTCAAAAAATTAGGGTCCTTGTAATCAATATATTTAATACCATATTTTTTTAATCGGCAATACTTTTTAGGACGTTTTTCCGCTTTACTATTGGTTAAATATTTAATGTCGTTTGGTCTTGCCATATACTAAGCTTCTATTTTTTCTGTTTTCAATACGCCTTTTCTTCTTTTCTCATTGTACTCAACGGCGTGTTTATCGAGTTTCGTTAAGAGATAGCGAAGCATTTGCTCATCTCTCAGCAACTGAATTTTCAATTGCTCATTGAAGCTGGATGGCGCTTGATATTCCAACACCCAATACAAACCAGTGGTTTTTTTTTGGATGGGATACGCCAGTGATTTTAGTCCCCAAGGATTACTGTGCAATACCTTTCCGCTATTGGCGGCTACTAGGTCGGTATATTTTTTCTGAGCAGCTTTGAATTCTTCTTCAGAAAGCACAGGGGTAAAAATCACCATCAATTCATAATTGTTCATTTTTTGTCCCTGTTTTAAAGTTTAAAATAAAATAAATGGGCTGCGAAGGTAGTGATTTTATAGAAAATAACAAAGTTATATCTACTAAAAGATGGTGGATCAAATGTATATCTACTTCCAATGTTCTTAATGTACTTTTGACATATTTTTTTATACTATAATACTATGACTGCTAAATTGTACAGTACTATTACTTGTTTTGTTTTCATGATATATGCATCTTTTGCGCAAGTTAATATGGGAAGCATTTTTCAATTTGTGAGTATTGACTCAAGCATGCAATCTGCTAACTTGCAATATCCTAAAGAGGTAAAACAA
>CAYVXB010000052.1:0-14819 GCA_964454275.1 uncultured Chitinophagaceae bacterium
GTTTGTAATGTAGATTCGGATTGCTTCTCACAGCTACGGCGTGATCGCAATGACGAGAATTATACATCAAGATAATGTTTAAATAAAAAGCACGTCATGGCTGCGAAGGAAGTGAAGCCATCTGCTGTTACGCATTTAAAGTTGTTTGTAATGTAGATTCGGATTGCTTCTCACAGCTACGGCGTGATCGCAATGACGAGAATTATACATCAAGATAATGTTTAAATAAAAAGCACGTCATGGCTGCGAAGGAAGTGAAGCCATCTGCTGTTACGCATTTAAAGTTGTTTGTAATGTAGATTCGGATTGCTTCTCACGGCTACGGCGTAATTGCGATGACGGACTCGCTGATAAATTGCTGAGTAGCACTATAACTGTACAAGTGAGTGACACAACAAAGTTACATAGTAGCACTAAGTTGATAACATAAATACTATCATTAAAATAAGATAGACCAATTAAAATATATGAGTATAATGCAATTAAGTGGATTGGAAGCTTTGGTGATTAGACCAGATTCTAATTTTATTAATGTTGGAGAACGAACGAATGTAACGGGCTCCAAAAAGTTTTTAAACTGTATTCAATCAAACGATTACGAAGCGGCTTTAAAAATTGCTCGAGAGCAAGTAGAGGGTGGCGCTCAAATTATTGATATTAATATGGATGAAGGATTGATTGATGGCAAGGAAACCATGGTTACATTTTTACGATTGATTGCTTCAGAACCAGATATATCAAGGGTTCCCATTATGATCGATTCTTCTAAATGGGAAATTATTGAAGCCGGATTAAAAAATGTACAAGGTAAGGCCATTGTAAATTCTATCAGTTTAAAAAATGGAGAAAAAGAATTTATTGATCATGCTAAAAAGATAAAAAAATATGGTGCGGCTACTATTGTAATGGCATTTGATGAAAAAGGGCAGGCTGATAGTTTTGAGCGACGCATTGAAATTTGTGAACGATCATATAGATTGTTAGTTGATATAGTAAAATTCAATCCAGCGGATATTATTTTCGATCCTAATATTTTTCCTGTAGCTACTGGTATGGAAGAACATCGTCGCAATGCAATAGATTTTTTTAGAGCTACACATTGGATAAAACAACATTTACCATATGCTTCAGTATCAGGTGGAGTAAGTAATGTGTCGTTTTCATTTAGAGGGAATGATAAGGTGAGAGAAGCTATGCATTCGGCATTTTTATATCATGCTATTCAACAGGGTATGAATATGGGTATTGTTAATCCTGCGCAATTAGAAGTGTATGAGCAAATTGATAAAGACTTACTAGAAAAGGTAGAAGATGTATTATTAGATAGGAGAGAAGATGCAACAGAAAGATTAGTGGAATTGGCTGAACAATACAAAGGTCAGTCTACACAAAAAGATCAAAAAGAAGAAGCGTGGAGAAATTTTTCGGTAGAAAAAAGACTAGAACACGCTTTGGTAAAAGGTATTACAGATTATATAGATCAAGATATAGAAGAGGCTAGACAAAAATTTGCTCGTCCATTAGAAGTTATTGAAGGGCCATTAATGGATGGAATGAATGTAGTAGGAGAATTGTTTGGTTCAGGAAAAATGTTTTTACCTCAAGTGGTTAAAAGTGCACGGGTAATGAAAAAAGCAGTTGCTTATCTACAAAAATACATGGCGCCCCCGCCCCCCAAAGGGGGGAGTGAAGAGTACGCTCTAACTTTAAAAGAGAGTAAAAATGAAAAAATATTTTATGAGACAGCAGATCCGATGTTATATAAATTGTTAAAAGCATTTGTTAAAGAACATCGTAGTCAACCTACAGAGGCGGAGATTGCTTTGTGGCAGCAATTAAGAAGCAAGCAGTTAAAAGAATATAAATTTAGAAGACAACATATTATTGGATCTTTTATAGCAGATTTTGTTTGTTTATCCAAACAATTAATTATTGAAGTAGATGGCTTAATACATCAACTGCCTGATAATATATTGAATGATGCACAACGAACAGAATGGCTGCAATCTAAAGGCTATACAATTATTCGCTTTACCAATGAAGAAGTGTTAAGTAATACAGATAATGTATTAATACAAATAGAAAAAAAACTTAATGAACTACCCTTTGCTAAAAGGAAAAATGAAATTGAAATAAATGTAGACGAAAAAGCAGCCGGTTACAATTCCCCCCCAATGGGGGGTAGGGGGGCCGGACGTATATTATTAGCAACTGTAAAAGGTGATGTACATGATATTGGAAAAAATATTGTAGGAGTTGTATTAGCTTGTAATAATTATGAGATTATTGATTTAGGAGTAATGGTACCAGCAGAAACTATTCTACAAAAAGCAATAGAAGAAAAAGTAGATATTATAGGATTGAGCGGATTAATCACACCTTCTTTAGATGAAATGATTACTGTAGCACAAGAAATGGAACGAAAGAAAATGAATATTCCTTTGTTGATTGGCGGTGCTACTACTTCTAAAATGCATACGGCATTAAAAGTAGCATCAGAATATTCAGCTCCAGTAATACATGTATTAGATGCTTCCAAAGCGGTAACGGTAGCAAGTTCCCTATTATCTGAACAAAAAAATACGTTTGTTGCTGCTATTAAAGAAGAATATAAAAAATTAAAAGAAGGCTATCTAAATAGAAAAACAGATAAAGAATATATTTCTTTAGAAGAAGCCAGAAGAAATAAATTTAAGATAGATGAAAATTATGAACCGGTTATTCCCAAGCAATTAGGCGTGCAAATATTTAGAGCCCCCCTCAACTCCCCCCATTGGGGGGACAAAGGGGGGCTGTTGGCTTACATAGACTGGACACCATTTTTTCAAGCATGGGAATTACATGGAAAATTTCCAGCAATTTTAAAAGATGCAAAAGTAGGAGTGGAAGCCACTAATTTATATAACGATGCACAGGAACTATTAGCAGATATTATTAAAAATAATTTATTTGAAGCTAGAGCTATAATAGGCTTATTCCCAGCTAATGCCACAGAAAAAGATGATATTGAAGTGTATGATGAAAAAGAAAAACAAATAGCCGTTTTTCACACATTACGACAACAAAATAAGAAACAATCAGGCTTGCCTAATTTAAGTATTGCCGATTTTATACTTTCTAAAAACAGTAACAAAAAAGATTATATCGGATGTTTTGCAGTTTCTATTTTTGGCGCAGAAGAATTAGCAAAAAAATATGAGCAACAACAAGATGATTATAAAGCCATTATGGTAAAAGCCTTAGCAGATAGAATGGCAGAAGCATTAACAGAATTAATGCATGCAAAAATTAGACAAGAAATTTGGGGATATGCTACTGATGAAAATCTTAAAAATGAAGATTTAATTGCAGAAAAATATAACGGTATTCGTCCAGCACCCGGTTATCCGGCCTGCCCTGATCATTTAGAAAAATTAACCATTTGGAAATTATTGGATGTAGAAAAAAATATTGGTACAACACTAACTGAAAGCATGGCCATGTATCCTACAGCTTCTGTTTCAGGTTATTATTTCGCACATCCTGATAGTAAATATTTTGGTTTAGGAAAAATTAATCGTGATCAAATTATTGATTATGCTGAAAGAAAAAATATTTCTGTAACAGAAGCAGAGAAATGGTTGAGGCCGAATTTGGGGTATTGATAAAATAATTTTAAATCATTTAAATTAAAATTTATGGGAATTAATGGGTCATTTTATGCAGTACATCTTGATAATAGTATTAGTACGGTTAATATTATTGATAAATTTATTGATTATGCTAATATAAAAGGTTTTAAGCTAGCTGATCAAGAATATTTGAATTATGATAGATGGGAGAATAATAAACACCTTTTTGGAATTGCTGTAACCCCAATAACTTGTTATAACTTGGAAGGTTGGCTAGGAGGTAATAATTGGGCTTTAATTAATTTAAGTTTTTATCCAGAAGAGTTAGTTGGTTGGGAAGAGTATATATGCAATTCACTAAATACTTTTATAGAACTTCATCTTGTTTATGATACAGCTAATGAATTTGCAGAATATTTATTTGGTAAAAAAAATAATAAATCAGTTACAGCTAACGGAATAGAATGGCGTGTTTCTAAAGATTATTTTGAATTAAATGAATACCCAGGAAAAAGGAATTCAAATGAGGAGTTATTTGCTACATTCATAAGTGATACTGAAACTAAGCATAAAGAAATATATAATATAGATGAAAATACAATTTCAGATGATGATCTAATGTTTTAGCCATAAATTTGGTAATAATATCAGACTAAAAACAAACCATTTGGAAATTATTGGATGTAGAAAAAAATATTGGTACAAAACTTACGGAAAGTATGGCGATGTATCCTACATCTTCGGTTTCCGGTTATTATTTTGCCCATCCCGATAGTAAATATTTTGGATTGGGAAAAATTAATCGTGATCAAATTATTGATTATGCTGAAAGAAAAAATATTTCTGTAACAGAAGCAGAGAAATGGTTGAGGCCGAATTTGGGGTATTAAATTATATTAATTGTTCTTAATAAGCATTGATTGATGCTAACAAATACCATAATTATCATTGGCGGAGGAGCAGCTGGATTTTTTTGTGCCGTTAATACTGCACGAATTAATCCAAAGGCTAAAGTTATCTTACTTGAAAAGACGGCTAAATTGTTAGCTAAAGTTCGAATTTCAGGTGGTGGGCGATGTAATGTTACCCATCATTGTTTCGATAATCGAACATTGGTGCAACATTATCCTCGGGGCGAAAAAGAATTGAATAGCTGTTTTAACCGTTTTTCAGTAATGGATACTATACAATGGTTTGAAGAGCGGGGTGTTACATTAAAAGCAGAAGAAGATGGTCGTATGTTCCCCATTACGGATAGTTCTGAAACGATTATCCATTGCTTATTGCAAGAAGCTCGGAAATATAATGTGGATATACGAACAAATTGTGGGGTACATAAAATTATTCCTACTACATCAACAAATACGTTTACACTAATTTTAGCCAACGGAGAATTCTTGCACTGTGACAAATTAGTAATAGCTACTGGGGGAAATGCTAAAAAAAGCAGTTACGATTGGTTGCATGAATTAGGTCATACCATTGAAGAACCTGTCCCATCTTTATTTACATTCAATATTCCTAATAGCAAATTAACTGAGCTTATGGGAGTATCTGTTTCACAAGCTAAAGTAAAAATTGTTGGTCATAAATTGGAGTATCAAGGGCCTTTGCTTATTACACATTGGGGATTGAGTGGTCCGGCTATATTAAAATTATCAGCATGGGGTGCAAAATTGTTGAGCGCATTAAACTACAATTTTACTATTCAACTTAACTGGGCGCCAAAATTTAATGAAGAAAAATTGCGAATGGAATTTGATAATATGCGCACAGAAAATTCGGCAAAATTGATCATGAATATTAGACCTTTTGACTTACCAAAGCGCCTTTGGGAATATCTTTTGCATAAAATAGAAATTAAAAATGAAATTCGTTGGGCTGATCTACCTAAGAAAAAATTTAATGCTTTGATTGATATATTACTAAATGATAAATATATAGTTGTTGGTAAAACTACATTCAAAGAAGAGTTTGTTACCTGCGGTGGTGTAAATTTGAAAGAGATCAATTTGAAAACCATGCAAAGTAAAATAATTCCAAATTTATATTTTGTAGGAGAAGTGCTTAATATAGATGGCATAACGGGTGGTTTCAATTTCCAAAATGCTTGGACAACAGGCTGGTTGGCTGCTATGGGTACGCTGCAATAAAAAACTGACGTTTCTCGGAGATGCTCAGTAATATATTTACAGATTAGCAAAATAAAAACTTTCGTAAATATTGATTCGAGGGACTACAAATACTATAATTATAATTGCGGAGGTGCATTTATATTTTTTAGATCTCTTGCATAATTTTTATCATTATTGCTTCGTTGCTACGTTTTTCGAAATGGACGCTATCTTTTTTGGTTGAATTATTAAAGAAATCTATTGTGTGATCTAACCGATTATATCCATTATTTATATACGTAAATTTTGTAGACTATTTTTTTTTCTTCAAAAGATCTAAATCGTATTTGAAAAATAATTGAAAAGAGAAGTTATTAGTAGTTGAAGGCGCAGACTGATTAGAAAATAAGGGGGTAAACGAAACAGGATTACTTAAATAAGAAGTAAAAGCCTGCGTAAATAATAATCCACAGTGTAAATTATTATTTAGGTTGTAAGTCATACCTATAAAACCTTTAATATCAAATGGGCGTAATGAATTATAAGCTCTTCTAGTATTTAATGGCCCAATCTTTATGTCATAATAATTATTTCTTGAAGTTGGGGAAGGGCTGTATCCTAAGGATTCATTATAACCTTTAGCATTATGCAAAATGGCTAAATCCATGCCAGCTTCTATTTCAAATTTCTTATTTATATTATACCTGATAGATAAAGGAAAATGAGAATAATGCATTTTGCCAAGCCTTGTAACCGTTGTTTTTGTAGCCCCTGAATCAAAGGGGATAGTTTCAACAGTACGATCTAAAATATTATTATATGCTATTTGTGGAACATATAATTGTGGCGAAAAGCTTAAACTCCATTTATAATTAAATCGATATTTAATGTTAACATGTAAAGATGGAAGATTATCAAATAACCATTTCCTACCAACAAGTTGATAATACTCCTTTTGTGTATTAAAAGGTATAAATTGATTAACTGTAAATCCCACCCTGGCCGACCATTTTTTAGTTTTAGATGAAGCAAGCTGGTTGCTTTGTAATATATTTGATTGCTGAAGGTTATTGATTGTGCTAGTATTAGGTAAGGTTGCTGCCGTTGGAATAGTTGTATTAACACTATATTGTATACTCTTTAATTGTTTTTCAGCATTCGTCCCTTTAGCCAATGCTTTATTGGAGGCATTTAATATAGTGTTATTATCTATTGATTTTGATTCAAATATTCTCATATTTTGATTAATACTAGAAGTTGGATCGTTGTTTTCTGTACCATTTATTATGAATTTTAATTGCTTTTTATTCCTAAATTTTTTAGTTGATGATTTAGGTATATTATTATTTGAGGCAAGAGAGGTCGATTTCGTTTTTGGTACATTTTTATCGTTATTCAACCTTATATCATTGTTCTTTATTGACTTGTTTTGTAAGAATGTATTTTGATTTTTCTTATTCTGAACAATATTTCTTTCTTTTACTTTATTATTTATTGTTACTAATCTATTTTTAGGATTCGTAGTTGGTGTTGAACTTTTGTCCCCAGCAGTAATTTCTGTTTTTAGGTTAGTTGGTAAAATAGTATTTTCTTTTAAACTGCTACTTCCCTTTATATAAACAGTTTTAGATATGTCTTTTGTTTTTGGCAACGCTATGTTTTTTTGATTAGTACGTACATTTATTGTAGAACTATTGGTAGTATTATTTGATTTAGATTTTTGACTATCAGGGTAAAAAATATCTTTGGTAAATAAAGTAGCGGTTATTACTACTATAACAATATTTGCACTAAACCACCATTTCTTAAACCAAGGTGTACTAGGTGGAGTAGGAACGTGTGTAATACCAGGTTGTAACAAGTTTGATATTTGTTTCCATGCCTTATCCATGTCTGGGACATCAACATCTTTTAGTTGATCTTTCATCCATTTTTCGTATGGTTTCAAATCATTAGACATTATGAATTCCAGGTTTTAAGTATTTGTTTAATTTTATTTCTGGCGTTACTTACATGCCACTTGCTTGTACCATCACTAATATTTAATTGTTTGGCAATTTCAGCATGTGTAAATCCATCAAATACATACATATTGAAAACAGTTTGTGTAGTAGATGGCAATTGTTTTATAATCTTAAGTATATCGTTGCCATCCAGCTTACTATATACAGATGGGTCCACAGCTGAATCATCATCATTTAATTCTATCTTATTAGTATTCCATTTTTGATTTGATTTTATCCAATCTAGTGTGGTACGCACTACAATAGTTTGCATCCAAGTATATAAAGATGCTAATTCAGAATTGTAGGTATGTATATGCTGAAAAATTTTCAAAAAGCTTTGATTTAATATATGAACAGCGTCTTGTTCATCACAAGTATAACGTAAACATATAGTTATAAGAGCATGATAATATTTTTTATATAACCTTTCTTGAGCTACCCTATCTTCCTTTTTACAGGCTAATAATAGTTCCTCTTCCTCAGGTAATATTTTTGTTGTTTGTAAACCCAATGCCGTTGTATTTGTGTGTAATTGATGATTAGTAAGAACGTTTACAAAAACAGCTTAACTATATATATACGAGTATTCTTTAATAAGGGTTGGGTCGATTTTAATATTATATATATTACCAACCTTATACCTGAACTGCTCGTATATATCTGCTGTAAGGTAATAAAGCTCAATTACAAATTATTGCCAAGAAGATATATTAATCTTTTAACCATAAAACAAATGTTATGAAAAAATGTTTTCAAATTAGCTTAGTAATTATTGGAATAATTACGGCTATAATTGCTTGTACTAAGCAAAATGATATAAGCAATTCTGCCAAATGGAATGGAATTAATGCCTTTAATGCAGTATATACAAAAGACAGTATGAATAAAAAAGATTCTATACCACATAAAAGGGATAGTTTACCTCCTAGAAGAGACAGTTTGCCTCCCAGAAGAGACAGTTTACCTTTGCCACCTGTAGTAGATAGTTTCCATTATCCTAAAGACTCTGTGCCACATTGCTCTAAACCCAGACGTCGATAATAATAAATTGTAAAAATAAAAGTCATCAAAAAAATAATACCCAAACCATGTAAAAATAATGATATATAGTGGATGGGGAAATCTATATCAAAATGTCATATTCTATTTTAAAAGACTAAGGCACAGCTGTATGTTCGCAGCAATAATAAAATATCTACATGATATATAGTGATGGCTGTTTTTTTCAATTTTACTTATTAGCCCAAGATCATTGATAAAATAGGTCTTGGGTTAAAAGTTAATTTTCATTACAGCATAATTATCAGCAAATACATTTACACAAAATGATAATTGTGTTATATTATCCAGCCTGTATAAAATATTTTAAATGAGTCCATAGGGTCTTGGTAATATTGAAAGCCAACTGAAGGAATAGGATTTTCTTTTTCTGGGCCATCATCTTTAATTGGTATGTACGAATAAATTTCACTCTTATTGTGAACTGAATTATTAAGATTGGTAAATGATGTTATATCTTTTTGACATGCACAAATAAGTCCACTTATAGTAAAAAATAATAATAAATATTTTGTTGAAATAAAATACTTAGACATAGGGTTGTTATATTTGGTTTATTGAAGGCGCTAATATAAGAATGAATAACATATCTTCAATTCATTTCAATAACTCGATTATATTTTTTATATACTAATTTAACATATGTACGGTTTATGATTTTTTTTAAAACATATATTTTATGCTTTCTTTTTTGTTACAGTACATCTAATTTTTCACAAGTAAATAAATTGCTTGTAGTTAACTATAAAAAGTATCTAACGGAAATACAGGCTGATAGCAACAATCGACTTGTAGGGATTAAAAAATTAATTCCTGATGTGCAAATAGATTTACGATATGCTACCACTAATAATTTCACTAAAAAGATATTATATCCTCCACAGGCAAGAGCGTATGTACGACTTCCTGTTGCTAAAGCATTGGTTGCTGTGCAGCAACAATTAAAAAAATATAGATTAGGATTAAAAATATATGATGCCTATAGACCGTATGCTGTATCAAAGAAAATCTGGTCATTGGTACAAGATGAACGTTATGCAGCAAATCCTATAAATGGAAGTGGGCATAATAAAGGCTTATCAGTGGATATAACATTGATTGATCTATCTACCGGCGTTGAATTGCCTATGCCTACAGCGTTTGATAATTTTAGCGATACGGCACACCTTACATTTATGCAACTGCCTAAACATATATTGGAAAATAGAACATTATTGCAAACTATAATGGAGCAGAATGGATTTAAGGGCTTAAGTACAGAATGGTGGCACTATACATTTATTACCTCAGAGCCTTTTTCTGTATTAGATCTTTCTTTTAAAGAAATTGCACCAATATTCAAATAGAATAGGGATTAACTTCTTATCTTGTGTGCATCCAACTTATTGCACAGCATACTACTAGAATTGAACGATGAAGATTACAGATCACATAAAAAATGCGCATCAAAAGACATTATTTTCTTTTGAAATTTTACCTCCTAAAAAAGGGGAAAACATTAACGATCTCTACACATCTATTGACCCATTAATGGAGTTTAAGCCACCTTTTATTGATGTAACCTATCATAGGGAAGAATATGTGTATAAAGACAAGGGCAACGGATTGTTAGAAAAGCAAGTTATTCG
This sequence comes from uncultured Chitinophagaceae bacterium, assembly GCA_964454275.1. Taxonomy (GTDB): domain Bacteria; phylum Bacteroidota; class Bacteroidia; order Chitinophagales; family Chitinophagaceae; genus CAYVXB01. The sequence continues at coordinate 10,419 of CAYVXB010000052.1, forward strand.
TAAACGACCTGGTACCGTGGGTATTTGTGCTGCGGTAATGAATCGCTACAAGGTAGATGCAGTACCGCATGTAATTTGTGGGGGGTTTGATAAAGAAATTACAGAGAATGCATTAATTGATTTTCATTTTTTAGGCATTGATAATGTTTTAGTACTAAGAGGTGACGCTGTGAAAACAGAAAAAGAGTTTGTGCCTGAGCGTAATGGACACAAATATGCTAGTGAATTGTTAGATCAGGTTATTAAACTTAATAGAGGTATCTACTTGGATGAGGATGTTATAGATTCTGCACCTACTCATTTTTGTATAGGAGTAGCCGGTTATCCAGAAAAACATTTTGAAGCGCCTAATGTTGACATGGATGTACATTATTTGAAGAAGAAGATTGATATGGGAGCACATTACATTGTAACACAACTGTTTTTTGATAATAAAAAATATGTTGATTTTGTAAATAAATGTAGAGAAGCGGGTATAACTGTTCCAATCATTCCAGGTATTAAACCAGTAACAATAAAAAAACATCTTTCTATATTACCTAATATTTTTCATATTGATTTACCACAAGAATTAGTATTGGAAATGGAAAAGTGTAAAGACAATCAACAAGTACGAGAGTTAGGTATAGAATGGTCTATTCAACAATGTAAGGAATTAATACAATTTGATGTTCCTGTTTTACATTTTTATTCTATGGGTAAAACAGATAATATTTATCAGATTGCGAAAGCATTATTTTGAACTTTTGATTTAGTCTCAAAGGTATACTGAATGAAACTGCTTGCGATTTTATTAGCTCTAGAGAGGAATAAAAACTAAATAATTGTCCTCTTAAAAAATTTTTATTATCAGAGGAATTTTTTAATGTTTCTTGATGTAATTTTTCTAGTTGTTCTTTTAGCAAAACAACTAAATTTTGTAAGAAATATTCATACTGATCTATTATAAAGAAACACGCTGGGCTATATTTTTTTACGCTTATAATCTATTATTTATTGATATCCTGATTCTTCTTTTTGCTCTTTGTCTTTACCTCCGAATAGTCGCTTAAAAAAACCTTTCTTTTTTTTAGGGGTATCTTCTTTTTTTTCTATAGGTTGTTCATATTCAGTGGTAGAGTTGCCAGATTCTTGAGCCGCTTTGCGTATTTTTTCTTCTTCAGGTGTAAGTTTAGATTCTGGCGCAACGTATTCTGTACCCCCTCGGCCTTCTGTTACAGGAGCATAATCTTCTGCCTCTCCATTTTCTACATTATTTCCTCCAGTACCATTTTCTTTGTATATATAAAAATCTTTGTTTAGATAATCATACATGATGCTATCCTTTTTGAAAGTTTTGGGTTTAGTAAATTTTGCATTTTTATTTATGCCTAATGTTTTATCTGCGTACACTTTTTTGAAAAAATAAGCCCATATAGGCATGGCCGCAAAAGCACCTTGGCCATAGTAGCTGTTGTTTATACGAATAAAATTATTATCGCAACCAACCCATGTACCTGCTAATAATTGCGGTGTGTAGCCCATAAACCAGGCATCTGTATTGTCATTGGTTGTACCTGTTTTAGCGCCCATCTCCACACCAATACCATATCCTCTCATACTACGACCTGTTCCAAAATCAACGCAGCCTTGCATCATACGACACATAGTATAGGCAGTAGCTTCACTTATGACTTCTTTGCGATTTATTTTGGCTTGAAAATTTTCTAATACATTTCCATTTCTATCATCAATATGACTGATTAAAATGGGTTTTGTATTAAAACCTTGTCCTGGAAACATACTATACATCCAAAGCATTTCATATAATGAAATTTCGCAGCTTCCTAAGGCAATAGAGGGATATGGAGGGACTTCGGTTTGTACATCACACGATTTTAAAAAATCGACAAAGCGCCTTGGACCAATTTGTTTCATTAAATAGGCAGCACAGCCGTTTAATGATTTAGCTAGAGCATAAGACATAGGTACAGCACCTCCTGTTCCACCACCTTTAGCGGGCACTAAGCCATAGCCAGGAAAAAATTGTGAAGCATTTATCAATGGGGTTTGTGGCGTAAATCCAGCTTCTTCTACAGCCAAGGCATATAACATAGGCTTTATAGATGAACCTACTTGGCGCTTCGTATTAATATTAATATGATCATATTTGAAATTTTTAAAATCGATACCTCCCACCCAAGCTTTGACTTCGCCTGTATGAGGATCCATGACCATAAAACCACATTGTAGTAATTGTCTACAATATTTGATGGAATCTAAGGGGGTCATCACTGTATCCTTCTCTCGTTTTGCATTCCATGCAAATATTTTCATTTTTACTTGTTGATCAAATGATTTTCTTATTTGATCTTCAGGAATGCTATCTTCTTCCATATGGTGCCACCTATCACTATTTTTGATAGCATTTTCTAGTACATTTTGGTGTTTTTTCCATACACTACCTGTTTTGATGTCATATTGTTGATCAATAAGTTTTTGCATGTATGCAATATGTTTATTAACTGCTTCTTCGGCGTAAATCTGCATTTTAGGATTGATGGTTGTGTAAATCTTCAACCCATCTTTATATAAATCATAGTGCTCTCCATTGGATTTTGTGTGTGTTTTGCACCATTGCTTTACTTGCTCACGTACTATTTCTCGATAGTAAGGTGCTATACCTGTATTTTGGTCTAATTTTTTATATTTTAAGTTGATAGGTTTGCTTTTTAGTGTAGTAGCCTCTACTGCTGTAAGAAAATTGTTACGTACCATTTGATCAATAACAACATTGCGTCTATCTAACGAATATTTTGGATTGCGTCTTGGATTGTATAGTGTATTGCCTTTTAACATACCAATAAGCACCGCAGCTTCATCTATATCTAATTCTTTTGGCTCTTTTTGAAAAAATGTTTTTGCTGCGTTGCGTATACCATAAATGTCATCTCCAAAGGCAACTGTATTAAGGTACATCGTAATAATTTCCTCTTTGCTAAAGCGTTTTTCTAATTTTACCGCAATGATCCATTCTTTCAATTTTTGTAGGATACGAATAGCGGTGTTGCTAGATACTCGAGTAAATAAATTTTTAGCAAGTTGTTGAGTAATGGTACTACCACCACCTTCTGAACCTAGTTTTAATACAGCACGCCCTAATGCTTTACGATCAATACCACTATGGTCATAAAAACGCTCATCTTCTGTAGCAATAAGTGCTTGAATAACATAAGGAGGTATCTCTTTATACTTAACCTCAGACCTGTCTTCTAAATAATATTTTCCCATTAAAGTACCATCGTTGGCAAGTACTTCGGATGCTATAGAAAGAGATGGATTTTCTAATTCTTCGATGGAAGGCATTTTACCAAATACGCCCCAACTGGCTAATAGAATTAGCAGTATGAAAGTTGATAAGCCTGTAAAAAAGCTAATCCATAATATGCGAACGGATTTTTTCATAATCTATACACTAAATGGTAATTCGAATAATTACATGCAAAGGTACATTAAACCTATAAATGCTATTATTATGGCATTTATTCTTTCATTAAAATATTTTTGGGAGCTGCGTGTGCAAAAATTGCTTATACTCTATGAGCTTTTTTTGATCTTTCAGTAATTTCCAATTCTCAACATCAATGGGTAAAAAAGAGTACTTTGTATTGGTAAGCCAAGGGATAACTTCAGATGCACTAATAGGCTTCACTTTATGTATGTAGTCTATTGCTTCACTCATGTCTTTAAAGGGTTGTACCAATAGCACAGAATGGGTAGAGTCTAAAAGTTCGTTTTGTGTTATTAGGCCTCGTTTATATAGTTGTGATTTATGGTATCGATCAAATGCATTTCTAGCTTCATTTGTAAACATGGGTGCCACTTTTTCCAATATAATCATAACTATATGTGCATTGTTAGGATTAAACCTGTAAGCAATGATATTCGGTTGACTGATTTCTTTTTGTAATGAAGCATCTTTAAGTGCAATGGGGTTTATTTGATTGATTGTTGAAGTAAAACTTTTTGGAGCAGTTTTAACAGTATCTAATGATAATGCAGGCGCATGGCGTACATTGCTTTCGTCTTTCATTAGGACAATATCTTCTTCATCTACTACACGAGTAATTTGTAGATTGGTTAAACGTTCTTCAATTTCTTTTCTGCGTTTTATAATAGAAATTAAATGTTGTGCTTTATTGTATAGCGTAGAATTAGGAAACTGTTGGGTAAGTGCTTGTAGTTGTTCGATAGCCAAAGAATCTTGTTTTTCTTTTACATAATAAATAGATTGAATAAAAAGTAATTGCGGTGTATAAAAACGTTGCCCATATGTACTATCAAATTGTTTTTTTTGTTGCAATGCACCTGTAAAATCGCCTTCTATAAACGTATTATAAAGGCTATTATATGCTATGGTGG
>CAYVXB010000053.1:0-14072 GCA_964454275.1 uncultured Chitinophagaceae bacterium
ATCCTAAAAAATCTATTATCCTATTATTGGACTACTTATTTATTCACATTGGTATAAGTTTACAGATACAACACAAAAGTAATTGATTACAGATTTTTATGAAATAAAAAAAGCCAGTTACATAAAAAATGCAACTGGCTTAACAAGTATGAATACCTTTCAATTTATTTAACTGAAGAAACTAGTGCTTTAAATGCCTGTGGTTCATTCATAGCCAAATCAGCTAAAATTTTTCTATCTATAGTAATATTTTTTTCACTTAATTTATGAATAAACTGTGCGTATGTTAAGCCTTCTTCTCGAACAGCAGCATTAATACGTACAATCCATAAACGTCTATATTCGCGCTTTTTTAATTTACGACCAACATAACGATATGTTAAGCCTTTTTCTAAAACGTTTTTAGCAACAGTGTATACATTTTTACGTTTACCATAAAAACCCTTTGCTTGTTTTAATATTCTTTTCCTGCGAGCTCTAGAAGCAACTGCATTTACTGAACGTGGCATATTTTATAATTAAAGTATTTAGTGTAAAAAGGATCAATTTATCTTAGGCGCAAGAGACGTTTAACGAAGTCTGTATTGGCCTTGCTTACCATACCCATTTGATCTAGATGGCGTTTGCGCTTTGTAGATTTTTTAGTCAAAAGGTGTCTACGTCCTTGTTTTTGGTATTTAATTTTGCCTGTTCCAGTAACTTTAAATGTCTTTTTTGCTCTGGAGTGTGTTTTAACTTTTGGCATAAACAATGCGGTTTAAAGTTCCCTACTGGTGGTGCAAATACAATTTACACACTTATGGGACCATTTGGGTAAATAAATTTATCAATCCGAAATACAACTTCGGGGCAGCGAAGGTAACTATTTTCTACGAAATCACAAATATTTATAGTATAATAGACCCATAATGCCCTGTCCAGGCAGAGGAGAGGATTTTGTTGCAAAATCGTATCATAAAGAACCCTCAGATTTCGCTGAGGGCTACAATACATTTAAGTTATACTTTTACTCTATTGTTGTTCTACCACTTATCTACTTCATCATTACTATCAACAATATTATTACTTGTTGTTGAATCATTTGGAGTAACAGTTACAGCTTCTTCTGAAACACTAGAATAGCTGTCCGTTCCATTATAGTTTGGATTATCCTGATTATTGTTATCATGATTGTAAGCATCAAAATCAAAATCAGGCATTAATTCTGTTTTTATATGGTCAACCGTTTCGGTTAATCCTTTTACAAATTTATTGAAATCTTCTTTGTACAGAAACACTTTATGTCTATCATACCCACTATCATCAGGGCGTTTACGGCTTTCTGTAATCACAATATAATAATCACTACTACGAGTTGTTCTTACATCAAAAAAATACGTTCTTCTTTTTCCAGCTTTAATTCTTTTACTGAATATACTTTCCATTTTCATGTCATTGTTTTCGTACGCCACAGATTAAAATTTTTATGTTTAATGAATTTAAAAATCAGCGCAAAGGTAGATATGTTTTTTATTTTCACCAAAACCAGAACCATTTTACATTAAAGCGCATCTTGCTTTTGTTGCAGTTGGTACCACTCTGCATAAAGGCCATTTTTTTGTATTAATTGGCTGTGTGTACCTATTTCAACTACAGCACCATTGTCAAGTACTATTATTTTGTCAAAAGCAAATGCAGTGAATATTTTATGTGTAATAACAATAGCTGTTTTGTGTTGCAAAAATTGATATAAATTATGAACAATATCGTGTTCTGTTTTAGCATCTACAGCACTTAAACAATCATCAAATACAATTATTTTAGGTGTTTTAATTAGGCCACGAGCAATAGAAACACGCTGCTTTTGTCCACCACTTAATGTAACCCCTCGTTCCCCAATCATGGTTTTATATTGCTCAGGAAAGTCTTCGATGTCTCTATGAACACTGGCTTGTTGAGCAGATTGTTGTACAAGTGTTTCATCCGCTGTTTGAAATCCAAATTTTATATTATTGGTAATAGAATCACTAAATAAAAAAACATCTTGAGGAACATATGATATTTGTGTTCGAAGGCTTTGTAGTGAAAGGTTCCTTATATCTATACCATCTATTTTAATACTTCCATTTGTGGGATCATACATACGAAGTAGTAACTGCACAATCGTTGACTTTCCACTTCCCGTTTTACCTACAATGAGAATTTTTTCTCCTTTTTGAATATGTAGATCAAATTTTTTTAAAGCATGAATACCCGTGTCTGGGTAAACAAAATCAACGTTATTAAATCGAATATCTCCCTGTAAACTAATTTTTTCTGGTGAAATGGGATTACGGATGGCGGGGGTCGTTTTTAAAAAATCATTTAATCGCTTTTGAGAAGCTGCAGCTCTTTGAACCATACTAGCCACCCAACCTATAGAACTTACTGGAAAAGTAAGTAATGTGATATACATTGTAAACTCTACTATGACACCTACATTTAACTTATGTTGAATAACATAAATACTCCCAATAAGAGTAGTAAGCAAGGTGCTTAATCCAATCATAAGTGCCATACTGGGGAAAAAAACGGCTTCTACTTTTGCTAAAGAAACAGCATTTTTTCCATACTCTTCTGCATTGCGTTTAAAAAATCCAAACATTGTTTTTTCTTGTACAAATGATTTTATTACTCTGATACCAGCATACGATTCTTGTGCATTGGTTGTGAGATTAGATAAAAGTTTTTGTATCCGTTCACTTTTTCTATTTATCATTGTTGTTACAACATAAATCGTAATTGCCAAAACGGGGAGTGGTGCTAAAACGTATAAAGTAAGTTCTACATTTTTATTTAACATGTGCACAACAGAAAATGTAATTACCGCCAATAAGTTGACTGCATACATGATAGCAGGCCCTGTATACATACGTACTCGGCTTACATCTTCTGTTATGCGATTCATTAAATCCCCAGTACTATGCGTTTTGTAAAAATGGGCGTCTAACTGTTGATAATGGTTGTATATTTCATTTTTTTGATCATACTCAATATGCCTACTCATTACAATAATAGTTTGCCTCATGAAAAACATAAATAATCCTCTAAAAAGTGCTAACAATAGAATGATTATACAACATAATGTAATGATTTTAGGAAAAGATAGGCCTTGAGTGTGAATGCTCTGTATAAATACTTTAACTAAAGGATCGTGGCTGGCTTTTTGTTGAGGAGCAGTAACACCAGGTAGTTGTTGCTGTACTAAATCAACTATATAGCTGGTTACCTGTGGGGCAAGTATGGCGAAGTAATTAGAAACAATAACAAAAAAAATACCTGTAGATAATCTAAACTTATATTTCCAAAAATATTTATTAATGGCTCTTAAGTGTTTCATATTTGTGAAGATAGAAAATACCAGAGAACCTTTGATTTATTCAATAAAGAATTATTTCCGCACTGCTGTAAATGGGTATTTGTCTATTGTTTGAAAAACATAATCTTTATGTTGTTTTAGTCCATTAATGAACGCAATAAGTTTAAGTTGAGATTCTTGGCTATGAAACATTCGATCATGACTAAGTATAACAATATGATTTTTTGTTTTAGTATGATTTTTATTCAGCATATATTCCACTTGATTCAATAATTGCTCTGGGGTTTCAATAGGAATTTTTCCATTTTTAAATCTCCATTCTGCATCCCATCCCACAATCTTATATCCAGCTGTATCTAATTTTTTTACAACAGCTTTTGTAAGCTTAGATATAGCATGCAAATTGCCACCACTCCACGAGTCGTTTCCAGGAAGCCTTATAAAAGAATTGGAGAACTCCAAAGAATCTTTACACCGAATAAAATCTTGAAAAGCACCTTGAGGGTCTTGATAAAATTTATAAAACTTATTTCTAAAAGCGTGGGTGTAACTATGATTTGCTATTAAAAAGAAAGGTTCTTGTGCTTGTAAATTTTTCACTATTTGTTTTGAATCTTTATTACTCATAGCATGCAACCCAACGATAAAAAAAGTTGCTTTTACATTTTCATCTTTACAAATTTTTTCACATTCTAGTGTTCCAGGTTGTGGGCCATCATCAAATGTTAGGTAAATATATTTTTTGGTGCTATCTATAACACTTACCGTATCTACAATGGGTTTCTGTACAATAATTGAATCTGTATTTTTTTTTACTGATTTATCAGATGATGTGCCACAGTTAACAAAAAAATGGGCACACAAAAGTATTTGAACCACAATCAGTTTAGTACTCAATGTAAGATATTTATTAAGGTTTAAAATGAGTTTTTCATTAACTCCACAAATATATAAAAAAAGAAGCCCGTGGCTCCTTTTAATAATTTCAAACTACATTAGAAGGATTACCCCAAAGCTGCTCGCTTAAAAGAAAGTACTTTTAAATTAACATCAACACTTTTAAGATACTCCATCACAGATTTACTATTATCTTTTACGAAAGGCTGAGCCATTAAAGTACTTTCTTTAAAAAAAGCACTTAATTTACCTATAGCTATTTTTTCAACCATTTCAGCAGGTTTTCCCGCCATTTTAGGGTCATTTTGCATTTGATCCATCACAATTGCTTTTTCACGAGCAATTGTATCAGCCGATACAGAAGCCTCATCAACAGCAACAGGATTCATAGCTGCAATTTGCATGGCCACATCTCTCCCTGCCTGTAAGGCTGTTTCAGAATTTTGATTTAATCCAACCAAAACCCCTATACGGTATGCACCATGAATATAAGCTGAAACACCGTCTGCATCCATTCTATCAAATCGGGTAATGCCTATCTTTTCGCCTATCTTTCCTACATATTCATTTATTTTTTCCACCACAGTTATGCCATCTATAGTTAAACTATTTAATGCATCCAGGGTTTGTGTGTTATGCTGCATTGCAGTGTCCATTAATTTCTGAGCAAAAGCTAAAAAATCAGCATTCTTAGCAACAAAGTCTGTTTCACAACCTAAACATAACAAATAACCTGTTTTATTATCATTTGTTGTTTGGGCAATAATTACACCTTCTTTTGCCTCTCTATCTTGTCGCTTAGCGGCTACTTTTTGGCCTTGTTTACGCAACCAATCAATAGCTGCTTCAAAATCGCCATTGGTTTCTTGAAGTGCTTTTCGGCAATCCATCATGCCTGCACCTGTAGTTTGGCGCAATTTGTTAATATCACTTGCTGTTATAGTTGTTGTCATGGACATACACTTTATTAGAATTATAAATTTAAAATACAGAACTAGATTCAAGAGCACAAACAAAGGCTCTTTTCGATTAATCCCAGTTAACTAATAACTGTGGTATTAGAAGAGCCCATCTAGTTTTTTAATTATTTTGTAGTTGATCTCCTTCCACCACTGTTAGTAGTTCTACGCTTAGATTGTGTTCCCCCAGTCTTTGCCCGGCGATTCATTCTTTCTTTTTCCTCTTCACTAACATTTGCATCAAAAGAGAGTTTATCGTCTTTTATTTCCTCCTCATCCTCCTCTTTAGCAGCTTGACGCTCGGACAATCCCTCGGCTATGGCTGCAGTAATATATTGTGTAATAATTGCAACAGACTTGGTAGCATCATCATTTCCTGGTATAGCAAAATCAACTTTATTAGGATCGCAGTTTGTATCTACTATGCCAAAAGTATTCACACCTAACCGTTTAGCCTCTGCTAACGCAATATGCTCATGGCCAATATCTACCAAAAAAATAGCGGCTGGTATACGAGTAAGTTGCGCTACCCCTCCTAATACCTTTTCCATTTTATCCTTATCTCGTGTTAAAGTTAAACGCTCTTTTTTAGTGATATTGTCAAATTCTCCCTCATTCAGCATTTTTTCTATGCTTTGCATTTTTTTTACACTCTTACGCACTGTGTTAAAATTAGTAAGCATTCCACCCAACCAACGTTCTGTAACATATGGCATATTTACTCTCTTAGCACATTCTGTTACAACTTCTTTAGCTTGCTTTTTGGTGGCAACAAACATAATTTTTTTACCGCTTTTCGCTATAGATTTCAATGCTGCTGCTGTTTCCTGTAAACCCTCCACCGTTCTATTTAAATCTATAATATGTATACCTTTTTTTTCTGCATAAATATACGGTAGCATTTTAGGATTCCATTTTTTACGCAAATGACCAAAATGTACACCTGCTTCTAATAATTGTTGTTGTAAGGATATGTTGTTCTCCATTGACTTTAGTTTGTATATTTTCTTTGTAATATGATGGATTAACGTTTACTAAATTGATAGCTCTTTCGGGCTTTTTTCTTACCAAATTTTTTACGTTCTACAGAACGAGGATCTCTTTTTAATAGCCCAGCTGCTTTTAACGCTGGCCTATATTCCATGTTTACTTCGCATAATGCACGAGCTATACCTAATTTAGCCGCTTCTGCCTGTCCTTTTAACCCGCCACCTTGTGCATTAATAGTAATATCAAACTTATCCTGCAACTCAACTGTCTTTAATGGTTGCTCTACCTGATTTTGTAAATAAACTAAGGGGAAATAATGCTTATAATCTTTTTCATTAACAGTAATTTTTCCGTTGCCCTTGCTCAAGAACACCCGAGTTATAGCCTCCTTACGTCTACCAACTGTACTTTTTTGTTTTTCCATTATTTATATAAAATTAGAATGTTAATATTTTAGGATTTTGTGCTGTATGTGAATGCTCTTTACCAGCATATACAAACAATTTTTTGAACATTTTTCGACCCAACCGATTTTTAGGCAACATGCCTTTGATAGCATGCTCTATAACCATTTCTGGTCTACGTTTCAACAAACTGGTAGCTGTTTCCTGTTTTTGCCCACCAGGATACCCTGTGTAGTGTATGTAGACTTTTTCTTCCAATTTATTTCCCGTGAATACTACCTTATCAGCATTGATGACGATAACAAAATCACCGCAATCTACATGTGGTGTATAATATGCTTTGTTTTTGCCACGTAATACAGCTGCGATTTTTGAACAGATGCGTCCTACGGTTTGATTGGTTCCATCCACAACATACCAATTATGTTGTACAGAAGCCGCATTTGCATGCTTAGTGGTGAAATGTAATTTACTCATAATAATTTATTTTAAACCCAAGGCCAACCCCACAGGTTATTGTTAATAAAGAGCGCAAAGGTTAGCTTATTGAGGTACATAACCAAATTTTTTGATTTGTTTTTTTATAGGCACACTTGTAATCAATTGATTTTCAATAAAAATTTGGTCTAATCTTTAAGTATAGGGAGAGTAAGAAGATAATCTGAAGATCGCTTAAAGTAATCCAAACACTTTTTTCAATAAATCTGTAGTACGTGCTAAGGGATTTTGTCGAATATTGGCTTCTTCTTTTTCAATTTGATCGAAAAGAGCAAAAATTGCTTTGTCTACTACATAACTAGGTAAATCAGCGTTGACTTTAGAAACAAAAGGAATTCTATTGTACGCATCCATTGATTTTTTATAGTATTTAGTAGCGCCCACTTTATTTAGTGATGTTTGAATAGAAGGTAAAAAAGCCGCTTTTAAAGAATCGCTCGTCTTTTCTTTGAAATAGTTGGTAGCAGCGTTTTTTGGGCCTTTTAAAATATTAAACACATCCGTCAAAGTAATTTGTTTGATGGCATCTATAAAGATGGGAGTTGCGTGTCCTACAGCATCTTCAGCAGCACGATTTATAGATAAGATGGAATTCTCCACTAACTTATTCATTCCTATATTTTTAAGCGTATTAGCTATTTTTTGTGCATCGGGGGGTAAAAAAAGTTTGTATACCTCATTCCCAAAAAAACCATCTGTTTTATTAAGAAATTTAATAGCTTGCTCTACGCCTTGATTAAGTGCCTGTTTAATACCTTGCCCCACTTCTTGCTCTGTTACAGCACTATCAGTACTTGTATTTTTATTAATGGTTTTGTTGAGTATTTCCTTGGCTTTTTCTAGCCACTTTTGAGCATCTATATGTTGACAAAAAAATATAGACACACAGAATAAACAGATTATTTTTTTCATGGTAATGTTTTGTGTAAAGGTATTTAATTCGACCATTGACTTTGATTATAATAGTAGGTTTAATAAAAAAATGGTTTTCATCAAAAAAGACAGCTCGTAAAAAAAGAACAAGAAGCTTCTTGTTACAATTAGATAGTTACCTCATCAGGATTCAAACCTGAAACCTTCTGATCCGTAGTCAGAGGATTTACTTTATAACCATTATTTGTATTCATATAAGTTAATGTAATAAAGAATCTATAGAAGATTTTTTACAGCATACGTCCTACCACTAAGCAAAAAGTTGTACAACTTTTTAGACAGCCTCTAAGCAATTTATGGAAATTGCAGCAAATACGGTCTATAATAATAAGATTCTTTAAGAAATTCAAAAAAGCATACAGCCCCCAAAATAAATTGTACAGTTCATTCTTTTACTGTATTTTCGACTTGTTAAATTTGCGTATGGAGAGTTATGTAATTGATTTTGTATTACGCAAGTAAGCTATCCTACAAAAACGTCCTGCTCTAAACTCTGAAGAAAAAGCCTACAGGAAAATAAGCAATCTTGTAGATGTTGATGTATCGTGTTCTTTGTAGCTTTTATTTTTTAATCATTAACCGTTTTAACGTATGTCTAACAAAAACTTTACTAACTCCCACTGGCCTATTGATAACCTTATCAATAAAATTATTCCTTTTAATTGTGCCATTCGTATTGACAATAAGCCACTACTACATTATGATAATGTACGTTTAGAACAAGGGTTTAATGAGGTTCCTACATTTACTATAGAATGTAGCTATGATGGTATCTACGATGTAAAGTTGCGTGATGCCGGTAAAATGAATGAGTATATAGGTAAGCCGGCCTTACTTCAATTTTATCAAGGATTTGAACTGGACGAAAATAGCAATGATTTTTCAGGCATCATAACAGCTGTTTATACGCGCCAAAAAAGATTAGACCGGGCTACATTAATTATTGAAGGGTATGCAAAGTGTGGGTTATTAAACATGGTTAAACAACAGCGTATTTATCAAGAAAAAGACTTACCATATATTGTAAATGATATTGCTCAAAAATATGCGGGCCAAGTACCCATTGCTGTTAATTCTAAAAAAGCACATATGCATGCATTGGTTTACCAATGCGAACAAACCGATTTTGATTTTTTAAATCGGCATTCTTTTTTATGTGGCGAACCTTTTTACTGGGGATAAAGATTGTCTTCGTATAGGACTTCCAAACAAAAGACCAGCAGCCATTAAGCTCAATTTAAACGAGAATCTAGAAGAGCAATATTTTTCGCACCACTTACAAGCAACTACGCCTGAGGCATGGTATGGCTATTCATCTACAGAACATCAAATGCATACCCCAACAAATTTGCCTGCTTTAAACCCAGATAGGTATGGTTGTGATGCTGTGCATCATATTAAAACAGCCAATCAATTGGTGTACCAACTAATTGCTCCTCAACAAACGCAAATACATCCATTATCTTTTTCTGATGTTCAAGCGTATCAAGAATCCAGACTAGCGGCCACTGCAAGTAGCACATGTTTATTGCAGGGTAAAAGTACCGAGTGTTTGCTGGCACCAGGAGTTCCCATAACATTAACAAGCTCTATTTTTGATGGTCATATTGAAACAGATCGCGTTACAACTGGAAATTATGTGGTGACACATGTAAAGCACTATTATGATTTTAAAACGGGCATATATTATAACACATTTGCAGCCATTCCAGATGTTCCAGAAGCATTTCCACACTACACTAAATGTATTAAAACACCACAAGCACATAGCCAAATAGCTGAAGTAGTTAGTAATCCAGACGGCTATGGAAGAGTTCAAGTGCGCATGCCTTGGTGTAAGGATGATAGATATAATCCTTATCTATACCCAACACAGCCAGAATTAGGCACCGGCAGTAAAGGCAAAAAAAGAGGTTTTTACTTTTTACCCCGCAGAGGTGATACAGTTGTAGTAAAAACATTTAATAATAATCCTAACTTTTTATACATAGATGGAGCTATTGCCCATGGTAACAATATAGATGCGAAAGGTAATTCTGATAATAATATACGCCATATAAGTACAGATAGTGGGCATATAATAGCATTCGATGACAAGGTAGGCATAACCATCAAAGATAAAGCAGGTAGTGAAGTGCATTTAGATGGAGAAGGCAATATTATCGCTACAGCCTTGAAAAACTTTACCGTTAATGCGCAAAATATAATCATGAATGCAAGTGAAAACATTACTTCTTCTGCCGCTATGAATATAACCCAAACAGCAGGAGAAAGCCTAACAGAACGAGCAGGTACAACTATGACGCAAAATGCAGGAGCCGATTATATGTTGACGGCGGCGAATGTAATGCAAGTAGCTACAGGGAATTTTACGAATCAATCTACAGAACATACTAAAACTGCAGACAAGATAGCTGTAAATAGTACGCAAGGAAATGTAGAGTTACACAGTGCAAAAACCGTACAAACATATAGTGGCGAAAAATCTAAATTATCTTAATCATAAAACGAAACTTATGTCAAGTGGTAATTTTATTGTAAAAGCAGAATGTTATAAAGAAATATCTAAAAAAATTACATGGCACAGTAAAAAAGAAGATTTAACCATAACTTCTACCCATAGTATAAAATTATATGGAGGTGATGGTGGGCAGGAGTTTAAAAATTATGATCCTGCTAAACTCCGTAAATATATTAAACGAGCCTGGTGGACTAATGAAAAAGATGAGCCGATTACTGAAGCTCAGGTGGGTGATAATGTGCGTTTTCATATTGAAATGAAAGATGGTGTTGAGGATGGAGAAAAAATATTGTTATCATTATATGATAGCGATAAACAAGATAGCCATAGAGGGTCACACAATAAGCAAAAAAAAGCCTCTACACGCCGAAGCCCACATAGAAAAAAAGATGATTTAATAACTTTTTACGGACCAGATGGCCAACCCATTACTTTTTGTGAAGTAAAAAATAAAAGAGCTGTTGTTCCTGTTACTCTTACTAAACAATTAGAAACGCTTATTAATGGAGAACGAGATAAACAAATAGAACTTTACTTCAGTTGTAGTTGTATTGCTAAAAATGGATTGTACGAAACAGCTGACTTACCGGATAAAACGGATGATTATTTGAAGGTGTTTGCAATAGAATTGCCTATTTGTATTGATATGTACAAAGTGCCAGGGTTAAATGTAAAAGGCGAAGATATTGCTGATGATATGGCTTATGGATTTGGCTATCACTATAAAAATCCCATTTATACAAAAGAGAAAGTTGAAGAGTATAAATATCAATATATAGAAAAAGGATTCAATAGTACTGAACACGCTTTATTTGCCAATGCCGAAAAAATAGAAACTCCATCTCAAGGTGTTGATGACGAGGAATCAATGAAAGCACTTGTAGCATACGCTAATAGAAAAGCAAAATATAGTAAAGAGGAGATTGATGCTGTACCTAGCTTATTTGAATTATTACATCCACCTAAAAATCTTCCATTTCCATATTATTCGGATGGGAAGCCTCCTAGTAATAATACTTTATTTATCTATTTTAGAGCCTTAGCAGCACCAATATTAGGAAGTTTACGCAGTACTGTTCATGATATGATTGATAAATTTGAAAGAAATGAAGGCGGTGTTTTTGAAAGTAAAGCCTTAACTGAATTCATACAAAATCATTTTTCTACAAAAGAATTTTGCACTGGCATTGAAGATGAAATAGCAGAACGTATAAAACAACACAAAGGCAAATTAAAAGCAATAGAAGATACAAATATATATAAAGGGACAACAAGAGAAAATTTTAAAAAAACTCATCCTTATGGGCGTCCAATGTTTCCATGGTTTAACTGGACTAATTTAGTTGGTAACTTAGCTAAAGGAACAACACTTGCATTAAATGATGTTTGGGCTTATAAAGTAATACTGAAAAAATATAGTAAAATAGGAAATGATTACAACGCTACTTACGAAATTACTTTATGGGATCATTTCGGGTTAGATTTGCCTGATATAACAGAACATCTTTATTCTAAAGTCTTAGGTTTTAGAGCCTGGTTTATTCTGCAACATGTATGGGGATATAAACCCTTTATTACCAAAGTACAATTTGAACAAACATTTACCGGTAATCTCAATGAAGGCAGGGCAGAAAGAAAAGTGAAACGAGAAGCAGAAGAATATAACAGACCAGTACTTTTTTAGGTATTAAGTAGAAAAAGGTTGGTAGAATATATATTATGAAAAAAATAGTACTATTATTAATTGTTGCTCTATCGCTAAACAGCAGTTGTAAAAGGAATACCAAGTTCATTTATTTAGATAAACTGAGGTATGAAGGTCTTAGTGATTTTGATCTTAAATTAAGACCAGTTTTAGAAGAATATGTATTAATAGATAATCCCCCAGATAATAAAGATAGTTTAAAAAAAATAATCATTGCGTATTGTGATACTACTCTAGCTTATAGAAAAAAAATAGAAAAAAAATATTACCAGTATCTTATTAGATTCTTTAGAAAATCATCTAGCACTTCCTGTTATATCAAAGCAGTAGATGGATGTGGCGATTGGACGGCACATAGTGATATCAATCAAGAATTTGAAGACTGGTTAGGAGAATATTATTATACGCGATGCAATAATATGTCTGAAAAAGGAAGATGGGCAATAACCTTTGACACCCAAGAGTTTTATGAGGAAATTGTTCTTAGCAATGAATGTGAAAAGGAAAAAGAATATGTTTATCCCTTAAACTAATGAAAAATAGTTACTTGGTTTATTTTACAACATGTACGAGGGTATAAACCTTTTCTTACCAAAGTACAATTTGAACAAACATTTACCGGTAATATAAACGAAGGCAAAACCGAAAGAGAAAATAAAAGAAAAGCAGAGGAAAGGAAAGAAGCAAATCAATGAGCAGAAGAGGAAATCAGAAAAATGAAAAGAGAGCCTAAAATATTGTAGGAGTATGAAGAATAAAATATTTGTACTAACTATTGGGTTAATATTAAATTGTAGCTGTGAAAATAAAACTGTGCAATTTATTTATTTAGATAAACTTAGTGGTGAAGTCAAATCTCCAACTAATGGTTATGAATATTACTATGGAGAAAATTTTTTAATAGATCATCCCCCTAAAAACAACGATGAGTTAAAAAGAGTAATTATACAGTATCGCGACAGCATGGGTAAAAATGTTAGTGTGTTAGATGAAAAGTATGGTGCTTATTGCATCTATTTCTATAGAAAAACTAGTAACACCTCTTATTTTATTGATCATGAAGAAGATTATGGAGGTTTCTCAGTGGAAGTAATAAATGATTATAAACAAGATTACTTGGGATCAATTTGCTACGAAAGATGTAAAGATGATTCAACAAAATGGTTAAGCACAATCTACCTTGTTTTAAAAGCAGATGAATACGGAGTTTTAGAGTCTAGAACAGATACCTTAAAAAACGAATGTAAAGAAGGAGTTGGGAAAGAAAAAAAAGAATACGTTTATCCTTTGGAATGAGAATGTTAAAATAATCATTTACTACCCAAATTATACCTGTACAAGTGCAGGGCAGTTTAATGCCAATGCCATCTATAAAAATCCAAACAACCCCAATAAAAACACGTCAAATGATACTAATTATAATCGACCTATATGAGTACAAAAAAAAAATTAAAATATCTAACGGTTATATTACTAAAAATAGGAATTCTCAGTAGTATTTTTGATTTTCTATATTATCTATTCTATATAGCCCCCCATACTTTTACTGGAAGAGGTGCTCTTTTTGCTTATAAATCAAGGTTATTAATATATATATGTTTATTTTATTTTATATCTAAAATACTTTTTTCGTTAGGTGTTTATCTTACTTTAATTCCTACTATTAGAAATAATACAGCATTAAGATTAATTGCATTTTTTGCAGTACCTATTTATTTTCTTATTAATTTTTCTACAAGAAGTAAAGAATTTTTTATAGATGATGGGGTGGTACATATTTTTTATATACTTGTATTGGTATATTATTATTGGCGCTTTTGTTTGTTTT
>CAYVXB010000054.1:0-9764 GCA_964454275.1 uncultured Chitinophagaceae bacterium
ACTCTAAATAACAGTTACTCATTCCCATTTACACAAATTATTTTAGAGTCTCATATTTTCTTAATTAAATTTTCTTTTACCTTATTTAACCACTCTTCTTTTAGTATAGAAAGTACGATTGAGCTTCTTCTTCCTCCTTGTGCACTTATGCAATTACTCCTTAATATACCTTCAACCGTACAGCCAATGGCTTTCATAGCATGAATAGAACGTTCATTTCGCACATCTGCTCTAAATTCTACCCGTTCCATTCCCCAAGTTTCAAAAGCGTAAGTAAGTAGCAACAATTTACAATGTCTATTTAAACCGGTGCGTCTAAATTGTTCCCCATACCAAGTATAACCTAATTGGGTTGTTAGATTCTCTAATTGAATGTCATAAAACCGAGTACTACCTGCATAATGATTACGATCTTTATCAAAAACAATAAAGGGATATTCTCTTTCCGCAATTTGAGCACTAATAGCAGCTTGAATATAATTGTTCATACCCTCTTCTCCTGCTGGGCTAATATGCGAGTAAATCCATGTATCTGGCTCTTGCAATGCAAACGGCAGTAGATATTTCATATCTGTATGTTGTAGACAACGAAGCAATACTCTTTCGTTTTCTAAAACGATATTATCAGGAAATGATAGCATTAGAAGATTTTTAATTGCGCTGGAAGTATATTAAAACTTTTACGGTGGTGTTCACATAATCCATATTTTTCAATGGCATTTCGATGTTCAAGAGTACCATATCCTTTATTTTTTACCCACCCATAATATGGAAATTGTTGGTGCAATTGTACCATGTGCTCATCTCTATACGTCTTCGCTAAAATGCTTGCTGCAGCTATACTTGCATACGTTGCATCTCCTTTTACCATACAATGATGTTTAATTTTTTTATATGTATTAAAACGGTTACCATCAATTAACAATAATTCCGGAATGATGGATAATTGTTCAATAGCCAAGTGCATAGCTTTAAAAGAGGCTTTTAAAATATTAATACTATCAATCTCTATAACATCTACCGAGGCAACAGCGTAGGCTGTGCTTTCTTTTTCAATAATTATTCTTAATGCTTCTCGTTGTGTGGCAGATAATTGTTTAGAATCATTTAACTGTGGGTGATGGAAATCTTTGGGTAATATAACCGCTGCGGCATATACCGGACCTGCATAACATCCTCTGCCCGCCTCATCGCAGCCTGCTTCTATATATTTTTTTTGAAAGAAGGAAAGCATGGAATACAAAAATTATTTTGCAGGTAAACTTAACCGCCTTGCTGAGTGATAAACAGTAAGAATAATAATTTTGTTTTTATAATTCGTAGAGTATATTATGCGATAATTGCCTAATATTAATTCTCGTATATTTTTATCATTACATTCTGGAACTACTCTGCCTAAATAGGGATGATGTTTTAATTGTTGTGCTTTTTCTCTAATTCTTTTAATCTGAATTTTTGCATATGCTTTTGAGTTTATTGCAATGTAGGATGCAATAGCATCTAAGTCTTCTGCAGCTTGAATTGACCAACTTAGTCGAACCATTTAGCTAATTTTTTCTCTAATAATTTATCTGAGATAATTTTTCCACTTTTGGCTTGCGCTAGTCCTTTTTCTACTTTCTCAATTAAAATAATTTCTTCTAAAAGATCATCAATTGAAAAGCGTTTTGGGAGTTGATTTATAGTTTCTATTATTTTTTCTTTTGTCCACATATATATATCTTTTTATAGTGCAAATATACAATATCATTATCAAGCTAAATAAAGCACAACCTACATCCTCTCCGGCATTTGAATACCTAACAATTTCATCGCAGAACGTAATACATTAGCTGTTAATATTGCGGCTCGCAGTCGCAATATTTTTTTATTTTTTGTTTCAGCATTTAAAATAGAATGTTCTGCATAAAACGAATTAAACGTTTTAGCTAAATAATAGCTATAACTGGCAATGTACGATGGATCAAATGTTTGAGCGGCCGTTTCAATAATTTGGGGATATTGCTCTACAAGAATTAGCCATTTTTTTTCTAAAGGAAGTAAGATTTCTTTTTTGTCTATATCACCCGCACTATCTTCTGGTTCTCTTCTTAAAACAGATTGGATACGAGCATAAGCATATTGAATAAATGTTGCGGTATATCCATGTAAGTCAATTGATTCTTCAGGGTTAAAGACAATTCTTTTTTTAATATCGACTCTTAACAAAAAGAATTTTAATGCCCCCAGCCCAGTAGCGTTATGTAATTTTTTTAATTCCTCCCCTGTTTGACCTTCTGTTTTTCCCTGTACTTGTGTTTTTTCTGCTGCTATGTGGATCATTTCGTCTACCAAGTCATCCGCATCAACTACAGTACCTTCCCGGCTTTTCATACGTCCTGTAGGCAACTCAACCATGCCATAACTTAAATGGTGAATACCATCTGCATTAGGCAATTCTAGTTTTTGGCAAATCAATTTCAGTACTTTCATATGATAATTCTGTTCATCTCCAATTACATAAACACTCTGATCCATCTTATAGTCATCATATTTTAATTTAGCTAACCCTATATCTTGTGTAATATAAACGGATGTACCATCTTTACGCAATACCAATTTATGATCTAGTCCTTCTTGTGTTAAATCAATCCATATGCTACCGTCTTCTTTTTTATAAAAAATATTTTTTTGCAAGCCTTCTTCTACATATTTTTTTCCTAGCAAATAGGTATCACTTTCATAATATATTTTATCAAAATCGCTACCAATGCGTTTGTATGTTTTATCAAATCCTTGATATACCCATTCATTCATTTTTTTCCAAAGTTCAAGCGTATTTTTATCTCCAGCCTCCCATTTACGTAGCATTTCTTTAGCCTCTTGCATAAGAGGCGTATTATTTCGAACAATTTCTTTTATCTCATCTTTTAATGCGCATATTTTTTCTTTATCTTTTGTTTCTGTTGCTTTAAGAAGCGATTGGCATAATATAGTTATTCTTTCTGTATCTTCTTTTACTACATTTTTAGCATTCCCCTGTAATACTTGCTCAATTAATGGTTCAGATTGTTTACGTAATTCTTCTTCAAATTTTACATAATACTCTCCTACTAAATGATCTCCTTTTTTACCCGTACTTTCCGGCGTTGCGCCATTTCCAAATTTCTGCCAGGCTAACATGCTTTTACAAATATGTATGCCACGATCATTTACTACGCAAGTTTTAATAACATCGTATCCATTTGCTTTAAATATTTCAGCAACACTCCATCCTAAAAAATTAATTCTCAAATGCCCTAAATGCAAGGGTTTATTGGTATTGGGCGATGAGTACTCTACCATTACCTTTTGCCCGTTGGCCGATTTAAATCCATATTGTATATTTTGATAATCGTTTAAAACGGTTAACCAATATGCATCTTTAATGGTTAAATTTAAAAAACCTTTTATAACATTATACTGCGTAAAAAGATCTTGATGTTGTTGCACTAAATAATCTCCTAGCGTTTTTCCTATTTCTTCTGGTTTTTGTTTTAACAGCTTGGTTAAAGCAAATAGCACAACGGTATAATCGCCTTCAAATTCTGGTTTGGTTTGGTTGATTTGAAAATCGCTTTCGCTAAAATCTTTATTATAGATAGCTTTTAGCGCTTGTATTACAGATTGTTGTATATGTTGTGTGATGGGCATTTTAGTAGATTATTGTTTATTCTTACTATAGTTTTGTCTTTTAAAAAAATTCCACGCTTCTAAAAAAATATCTATACTAGCCGGAAATTCATGTTTACCATTCATTACTTTTAGAAGAACAACTTCTGGCTTATTTTTCTTTTTATATACTTCTTTTTCTATATGAGCACTTCTATCTACAGCATTATTTCCCATTATTGTTTCTTTAGATGGCTGACGTTTAGTGTTATATCCATCTATATTGGCCCAATATTGAACTGTTTCATCTGTTGACCGAACATTTCCTAAAACAATTCCATCTGCCTTAACTTCTCCTCCATTGTAGGGATTAATAGGATCTGCAGTTCCATTTACAATCATCACAGCCATAGGGGTTTTCTTTACTATACAGTCCATATTGCTTGTGTCAGGAATATTTGCTACAATAGCTGTTATAGCTTTAAATTTTTCAGGCATTGTCATGGCAAGCTTGTACGTCATATGCCCGCCACCAGAGAACCCTATAGCAAAAATCTTTTTATCATCAATCTGATATTTATTTTTAAAATATGTTATCATTTTATCAAAAAAAGTATTTTCATCAATGTTTATGCGATTCGCCTCTACCGTAGAGGCTTTTCTACAATCGTTCCAAGCATTTTTATATCCTTCTGGATAAACTAATATGATATTCTCTTTTTTTGCTTCATCTTGTAAGGCATTTGTCCGTTTCATCATATTTTGTGGTTTACCTCCTGTACCATGAAGAATAAATATTAGGCTTGCATTATTTGTATTTTGTGCAGATTCATCAAAATAGAATACCCTGTAATGATTATCAATAAGAAAAGAGTCGCAAACAATTTGTGCTCTAGATGATAAAGAAATTAGTAAATAAACGATTAGGATAAGATTTTTTTTCATGTGTATATAATTTGATTTTGAGAGTGTTAAACAACAGATAGATATAACAAATTGAAATGTTTTTGTCATCTCGACCACAGGGAGAGATCTAAGTAAGATAAGGCTTTCCCTGATTCTAGAGATGCCTCCTTCGTCGGCATGACAAAACGTTTATCTATTGTTAAACACTCTCCATATTATTACTAAATTATAAAAATATACCTTATCGGGTATATAACTCTAATCGCTCTGCTCTCTTTTTTATTAATTGTTGATAATTGTTTTTAACTGTTGTAGGTAAAAAACTTTTCTTTATACACTTATTCCACAAAGGAATAGCGGTTGCAAACTTTTGAAACATGCTATGCTTTGCTGATTCAGCTATATGGAAAAGATTTAACGCCGCTTCAAAATCTTTGCGCTTTATTTTTTTCTTTTTTGCATTTAGGGTTAAGGCTAAATCTTCATCATCGTCTTTTACAACTAATGTTGTAGCTACCATATCGTATGCCGGTGCTAATTGATAATTTCCTCTTGTATTTTGTATAAGCGAAAAATTTTTTAAATGCATATCTGCATTGCCCGTTAAAAAAGCAAAAATAATTTGTTCGAAAAAATGTATTACATCTATTAATGGATTTTCTGTGTATTGTATAATGGCTTTGGCTATTTGTTCATATGATCCTCTGTATTTGTCTTCTGTTAATCGTTCTGTTAATTGAGACATATCTTCCATATGTATTTTTTCTTTTTTATTGCGATCGATACGTTTGGTAATATACGCTAATTTTTTATTGTTTAAGCGTATTAAGGAATGCGGAACAGTTGGTATATCTGCTAGCTGTGCTAAATGCATGGTAGCATCTTCTAACTCTGGTAAGTTAGGATATCGATCTACTGGTGGTTTTATAATATAATCGCTCCACAAACCTACAATGGTAAACCGAGGTAAACTTTTTTTATGGTGCTTATCTTCTAAATGTAAGGATAGCTTGGGTTGTACGCCAGTAACAATAAATAATCGATTGACTACTTTATTGGCCATTTGCTGCATATCCGTTTCAGAAAAAGGCACTATAGGCGGGTGTATATGTCCAAATATTTTTTTAGAGCACGTGGCATGAAAATCTATTTCATCTTTCACTAAAGGTTCATAACAGTATAAACATTTTTGACGGCCTCCCCTAACCCCTCCTTTGGAGGGGAATTTTGATTGCTTATGTATTATTTTTATCATCGCTATTTTATTCTTCTATTTTCTCCTTTGGGGGGGTTAGGAAGTGTGCTTTATACTTACTGCTCCAATACAGTCTTTGCAGCAAGCTAAGAGTAAACCCATTCTATCTCTAGCATTTAATTTCCAATTTTTTTCAGCTATATCTAATAGCCAACCTTCAGGAATTAAACCATCAAAAAAAGGAAATAGTATTCTGCTTTCATATACCTGTTTTTTTAATGGTAGTGTAGCGCTTACGGGGCTTACATTTGGGTCATTGAAATAGATGTTATTATAGGTAAATCGATATCCGTTTTCTATTTCTTCTAATATGCCAGCCAGTTTATGTTTATATATCACTTTAGCTTTTCTCATGTACTAATTTTTCTCTATTAATAAGTATAGGTCCTAATTGATAACCAAATAGTAAAAGTACTTGGTTTACTTTGTGCATTTGTAAGGTAATTTTGCCTTGTTCCAATTCTCTAATAAAGCGCAAGCCTACACCCGCCATATTAGCTAATTCAGTCTGGGTAAGGTTTGTAGATTTTCGTTTTTCTTTTACAAAGGTAGATAAACCATTTGTTTTTATCGGCATTAATTTACTTTTTTGATATTACAAAGATAGAATAAAAAAATTAATTTATACCCTATCGGGTACAAAAATAGTAATTTTTATTTATTTTATACCTTATCGGGTATAAAATAAAAATTTCATCTTTTAATAAAATAGATATAAAGCTAATAGAATAAGGGGGTATAGACGATTAATGGTTTACAAAAAACACAGCTTTGGTAATAATACCGTCGGATGCGTTATACACTTCATAAAACCCTTCATTAGACCATATAAACCTTGCTAATAAAGCTTTTATTCGACGTAAAATTTCTATTTGTAAGGTTGAAGAAGAAGTATTTATTTCTACTCCATTTTGTTTTGCATAAGTTAAAAAATCATTCCAAATTATAGTCGGTAATGTATATTGTTTAGCAAAATCTATAAGCGTTTTATATGTTTCAATCGTTTTACGATTAGCTATAAAATGTTCATACGCAAATTTATTTATACTATTTTTTTCTATTAATGCTTTAGTTGATGGCGTATTCCATATACTGTCCGCCGGAATAATAACATCAGGCATTATTCCATTATTGCCGTAAACGATATGTCCAGCAGGTGTTTTAAAGGATTGCTTATTCAAAGTATCTTTACCATTGCTATAAGATTTTTGAATATTACGACCCGTAGGTAAATAATATCTGGCCGTAGTAAGCCGTAAGCCTTCCCCATCGCTCAACATATATTGCTCTTGAACTAATCCTTTACCGAAAGTAGGCCGGCCAATAATAGTCGCTCTATCCCAATCTTGCAAAGCTCCAGCTACTACTTCTGCTGCAGAGGCTGTACCTTCATTCACAAGCACTACTAATTTTCCTTTTTCAAATAACCCAGGGCGCTTACAATCGTATTCTACACGAGGTACATTTTTGCCTTGTATGTACACAATTCGTTTATCTTCATTTAAAAGTTCATCTACAATATCTACAGCAGATGTTAAAAGTCCACCCCCATTGTCTCTTAAGTCAAGTACGATTTGTTTACTATTTTGTTTTAATAATTTTTCGAGTGCTTGCATAAATTCTATATACGTATTTTCTGCAAATCGGTTCACACGAATATATCCTGTTATGGAATCGAGCTTATATGCTGCATCTACAGTATATACAGGAACACGGCCTTTCGTAATGTTTATTTGTAATCGTTGTGCATTTCTCCATATATCAAGCTTTATGGTTGGTTCTGTTGCGCTTTGTAGTTGTTGTTTAATTTTTTCAGGTGTTGTATTGAACGTTGTTAGTGGTGTATTGTTTATAGCTAATAGCTGATCTCCTACTTTTAACCCCGCTTCAGCAGCCGGGCTTTCGTGTATAACATATACTATATTTGCTGTATCTCTAATAATTTGAAATTCTATTCCAAGGCCTTCAAAACTTCCTGATAATTGATTGTTCAATTCTTCTACTGTATTAGCCGGAATATAAGCAGAATAAGGATCTAATTGTTGAAGTATATTATGAATGGCTTTCGTTTTTAAGGTATCAATATTTATACTATCTGCATATTTTCTTGATATAAGCTCCACTACTTCTTGCAACGTATTTACTGGTTGCATATCCAAAAAATGTTGTGGCGATTTTATATTATCTTTCAATTTATATCCTATATACATGCCTATAATCATGCTAAGAGAAAGTAAAAGAGGCAACCAAATTTTTATTTTTTTATTGTGCATATCTCGTATTTCTTTGTAATATCATTCAATGCACGAAATTATTGTTAAACATTGAGTTTTGAGTGAGAATTTAAAAATTAAATCTATGTCAACGATACTAATAGCTGATAGCGGCGCCACTAAATGTACTTGGTGTTTATTGCACAATGGTAAAAAAAAGACCATTGACACACAAGGTATAAGTCCATACTATTCTACCAAGCAAGAGTTGTTGCACATTGTATCTACCGAATTGTTTCCATTGTTAAAAAAAACACCTCCAACACATGTTTATTTTTATGGAACAGGTTGTAGTAATACTGAAAATGTGAACCTTATTAAAGATGTTATACGTACAGGTTTTCCTAAAGCGAATATATCGGTAGATCATGATTTAATAGCCGCAGCAAGGGCCTTGTGTGGAAAAGGGAAAGGCATTGCTTGTATTTTAGGTACCGGAACCAATTCTTGCTACTACGATGGTAAAAAAATTATACATAATGTACCTGGTTTGGGATACGTATTGGGCGATGAGGGTAGCGGTGCCTATTTAGGTAAAAAGGTTTTGCAATATTATTTTTATAACACATTTGATGAGGAATTAATGCATCGATTCAAGAAACAATTCTCCGTTTCAAGTGAAGAGGTTATGGATCATGTATATAGAAAATCGGCTCCTAGCAGGTATTTGGCTTCTTTTGCTCTATTTTTAGCAGAAAACAGAGGACACTATATGATAGAAAATATTATTGAAGATGGATTAAATGATTTTTTCTTTCAACATTTATGTAAGTACCAAGAAAGCTGGAAATATCCCATCCATTTTGTCGGCAGCATTGCTCATGGTTTTAGAGATGTATTACAAGACTTATGTAATAGTTATGAATTTACATTGGGGAATGTATTAAAAAATCCCATAGAAGGATTGATTAAATATCATAACAAATAACTTCATAATGCAACCCTACTTAACGGAAATAGAACTACCTATATCGCAAGATCCACAAGGAGATGTAATAATGGAAAAATCTCGAAATTACTGCCATATTTATTTTGGATGTTGGATAAATGAAAAACCAGGAGAACCCGCTGATTATATTGGCAAATTGGAATTTTATACTGAACCTTTAGCGTAAGTCAAGCATATAATATACTGATGATGGTTGAATTTACTTTGCGTCTTTTTTGCGTTCTTTGTGTGCACTGCTGTTGAGCTAGCATTTACCGCAAAGGCCGCCGAGTACGCAAAGAAAACGCAGAGGGTATGTTTATGCAATATGTATGGTAATAGACAGAGTTGATGACTTACGCTAGAGCGATCTACTATTCATCTTATCGATAATGCCTAAAACAGGCTAATGCTTTGCGTAATCGCCCAAATATTGAAACGTTTCTGTTAACTGGCCTCCATTCAATATAGTCGCCCTCTTAATGATTGTACTATCTTCTTTTAAGATTTCTCCTAAAATATACTTAGTAAACTGTTCACCAAAATAACGACTAGCATCTCTAGGCATTTCATTGGGTAAATTTCCTACAGACATTATATCAATGCTATTAGGCAAATATGGTTTTGTTTTAAAACCTGTTATTTTATCAACACCATACACCGGGTCATCAATCGTAGAATCGCCTAGATTACAAGGAACACTACCGTTAGCATCATCTGTAATATCAGCAATTGTTTGTATATGAAAGTAGGGCTGCTGAAGATCTTCCAT
>CAYVXB010000054.1:9774-13951 GCA_964454275.1 uncultured Chitinophagaceae bacterium
AGGTATGTGCTCATCCCAATAAATTCCATTCATTAAAATATCTGTACATTTTATATATGGGTTAAACAAACAATTATATTGTGTGGGATGTTTATGAAAGTCTTTCCGCATGTAATTTCCCTGTATTTTATGTTGATACAAATCAGCTCCTTTTAATTGTACATACACAGGATATTGAAATGTTTGGGTTAAATATTCCTCAGGCTCTACTTCTTGTATATCCATTAAATTCATTACCTCTATAATGCCTTTTGCAACCCGCCCACTACCTGTTACTGCAATTTTTATGGGAGGTAATTTTAATCCAAAATATAAGTGCACCAAAGCATTTAAACTAAGTCCTTTAATGCGTTTTAATTGATATAACCCTGTCCTATTTCCATAAGCCATCATACCATTATGTGCACCCACTACACCTGCAAAAAAACCAAAACCTAATATACGTTGTCCATCATCATGTGTTAAACATTCATAATCCGTTAGTGTTATTTTTTTATCTATCATAACATGAAACATTTGCTGGTTATGCATTTGTTCTTTTTTAGTATGCGAGAATAAAAAATATTTTTTGTGTGTAATAATTTTTTCTGCTGGCACTTCTTTTATCCCTAAGAGTATATCACCATTGCTCACATTCTCCATAACAGGAATTCCCATCTGTGTATACTCTTCGTCTGTATAACAACGAGTGGGTGAACATTGAACAATTATATTCATGTTTGGATAATGCTCCATTATCCACTTGCATTGTAATGGTGTAAGTGCAACACGGTTATCCTGCGGTTTTTTTTCTTCTCTTAATAACCCTATGGTAGTCATTTTATTATATCTATTTTTGCAATTGCGCTAATATAAGTATTATATGTATGAACTATTTTGAATTATTTAATATTCCCGTTTCATTTAGAGGTGATAAAAATAGTCTTCAGCAACGTTTTTATCAACTAAGCAAACAGCATCATCCTGATTTTTATACGCTGAATACAGATATAGAAAAAGCTGCAGCGTTAGAGCATTCTGCTTATTTAAATATGGCCTATAAAACCTTAACCAACGATGATGCACGTTTAAAATATGTATTGGAAATAAAAAATATTTTAAAAGAGGACGAACATTATCAACTCGATCGCCATTTTTTAATGGAAATGATGGAATTCAATGAAAAGCTAACTGAAGCAAAATCGAGCAATGATGTTCATAAGGTTACGCATTACACATTATGTATTACAAGTTTAAAAAAAGAACTGTATGAAGCCATTAGTCCGGTTATGGAGAATTATAAAGAAAATATTTCTTCCGAAAAAGAGCTGCTGCAAGTAAAAGAGTATTACTATAAAAAGAAATATTTAGACCGAATTTTGGAAGGAATATAATGATGGCTTAATATTGCAGCCTTATTGCCCAGGTGGCGGAATTGGTAGACGCAGCAGACTCAAAATCTGCCGTTGGCAACAATGTGCTGGTTCGATTCCAGTCCTGGGCACACAAAAAGACGCTTATAAAACAGATACTTACTGTATTTATGCGTATTTCTTTTGTTGTATCTACCAACCCCACTTCTATGGAAAGTAAGCAAGTAACTACACATCATTTACCCTTACCTTCATAAGGTCTAAAGTTTTAGAATGAATTTATTTAAAGTAATATGCTTATTGTGCATTACCACTTCAACAGCTTATGCACAACTTAATGATTCTATAAATCCAGCCCCTTCAGTAACAGGATATCCGTGTAATGATACTTTGCAAAAAGAAAAAACATCTTCTTTCCACTTCATCAAACCGTTAATCATACCAACCGCTTTTGCTACATATGGCTTTATTGCTTTAGGAAATAATGGGTTAAAAAAAATGGATGATAACATCCAGCAATGTATACAAAGAAAATATCCAACTTTTTCAACACATTTGGACGATTATATAGAATTTGCTCCTTTAGTAACAGTATACAGTTTAAATGCTGTAGGTATTCATGGAAAAAATAATTTTCGAGATCGTTCTATTATTATTGGCATATCTGCCTTAATGCTTACTGCAGCCAATGTAACACTAGACCATTTAATTAAAAAAGAAAGACCCGATGGCTCTGATTTCCGCTCTTTTCCATCCAGCCATACGGCCGCAGCTTTTGCAACTGCTGAATTTTTACATCAAGAATATAAAGATATCTCTATTTTATACAGCATTGCAGGATATACAGCAGCGGTAGCAACAGGTGCTTTACGTGTATACAACAATAAACATTGGTTTAGTGATGTAGTTATTGGAGCCGGTATGGGAATCCTAGCAACCAAAGCTTCATATTGGATATACCCTATTCTTCAAAAAGGTATTTTTAAAAATAAATCTGTCCATAATACCATAGCCATTCCATACTATAATGGAAATTCTGGAGGGATATTGTTAACACACACGCTCTAATTAAAATAACGAGCATAGCATTATAACTTATGGCAAAAATAAAAGTTGATTTACACCCCATTTACAACAACAGTTCGGCAATAGATAAAGCCCTGCAACAAGCTTTTGAAGAAGCTATCGATAAAAAAATTCGTGAAGTAGAAATTATCCCAGGTAAAGGCAGTGGGCAATTACGAAAAAAAGTAGAACGCTTTTTACAAATGCCCCATATAAAACCTCTCTACCATCGAATTGAAAATGATAGTAAGAATTTTGGAAGACTGTTTGTATACTTTAGATTTTAAGGACCAATCCAAGGCAGCTAATTTACACTAACATGACGTTCTATTTTTATTATGGCATGATAATTGCCAAGTATATTTCACAATACATTAAAACTTTAATTTATGAAAACGATTACATCAAAAATTTTAGGATTCCTCGTGATACTATCTTCTGTAGCACTACTTAGTTGTTCAAAAAAAGTAGATACGCCCTCAACATCATATGATGTTTTTTTAACTGATGTAGGCACTCAATCGGCTGACGTAATAGGTCAAATCAGATTAATAACAGGATTAGGATTGAAAGAATCTAAAGCCTTAGTGGATATATCAACCCCTACAACACCACAAATTATTAAAAGTGATATTCTTATAGACGAAGCAAATCAAATAAAGAAACAACTTACTGATCTTGGTGCAACAGTGGATATAAAACCACACCAACCTTAGGTTTATATTTTCTTGGGGTGTTCATACTCTGGGTATGCTTTAACTGAACTTATGTTGTATATAAAATAGAGAGAAGACAATCTTTAAGTAGGTTGTCTTCTCTTATTAAGTCGAGTACTCTATAATGAAGTGTGCGCAATATGGGCCATGCCAAGGTGCTGCTTTAATTCCTTTATTTTAAAAGGCGCAGGTACAATGCCAGCTACGCAACTATGCTGTTTTGCTTTACGCAAATCCGATTGATACACAGAAGCACTATGTATAAAAATCTGACTATACTTACTTAAAATAGGAGATAATTGTTGGTACTCATCTAAAAAGGCCCATCCATCCATTATGGGCATTCCCAAATCAAGCAAAATAATATCAGGCAGTTGATTGGCAGTATTATTCTGCTTTAAATGCTCAATGGCAGAAAGGCCATTATCAAAAACCAAGACATCGAAAAATAAATCACTGGACTTTAAAAGCTGCTTTAGAATGGCTTGATAGAATAAATCATCTTGCACCACAGCAATGGTTTGTGTGTTTTTCATGGTATAATTTTAAATAGGTTTAGCAAAAATGCTCCCACAATAGTACAAAAAAAATATAAATTCCTACATTTAATGTCCTAAATTTTTATCAAATACATTTTCGTTGCATTAACGTAATTTTAAAAAAATTGTACTAATTCATCTAACTTAATGCAAAATAGAAGCACTGATATGCACGTATTAAACATATTCACCAATGAAATCTGATAAAAAAGTTAGAGCCAAGCCATCGAAAGAAAAAAAAATAGTCTCATCCGTAGAGCAAAGGCTGAAGAAGAAAATAATTGATTTAACCAAGGCCCAACAAGAACTTAGAGATAGCGAATCGAGATACAGAAGTATGATAGAAAATATGGAACTGGGGATTATGGAGGTTAATAATGAAGAAGTAATTATAAAAGCATATCCCATTTTTTGTAAAATGGTAGGATATAAAGAGAACGAGCTGGTGGGTAAAAAAGCAAAAAAAGTAAAAAATAGTTCCATTTAAGTTTCCAGTTAAGTTTAG
>CAYVXB010000055.1:0-13210 GCA_964454275.1 uncultured Chitinophagaceae bacterium
TAAATGGGTGAGATTATCTCACCCATTATTGTAAATTTTTAGTCGGACAATAGTGCAATGAAATATTGTTTTTATTGAAACGGCTAAGGTAGAAATATTTCACATCAAAAGTCTGATAATAGCTCAGAAACTGCATTTTTTACACCAAAATCTTGTTGATAAATTCCTGAAAAACGTCTTTATACTATTCGCCAATCGAAATATATACATTGAGATTGAATTCAATGCGAGTTAAACACTTCATAACGCAGGCGACCATTTGTGCTAGAAAAATCTGTACAGGTTTTTTAGCAATGCACCTTTTGCAATCATTTTTTTTTGCTATTCACATTCTTTATGACACACCACGTTGAGCAAACAGAATATCCTACAACTGACAACAACGGTTTTATCAAAACATCTTGGCTTATGAACCAAATCAAAAGTTCGAGCGATATGCACCCATTCAGCGAAACAGCAAATTTTATACTTGGCAGCTTTAACAATCATATTGCCCGCCATATTCATTACACACGACTTAACAAAATATTATACAGCATTTTATTACAACACGAGATTACACCAAATCAGAGTATAACAGTACATTTGCAATAGGCGGGGTTTTGTGCTCCGCATCAACATTTGTGCTGAAAAGCCCGCCCATCGAAAATCTGCATGAAAAAACTATTTTACTTTCTATTATTAATTATTATAACGAATAATTTATTTGCTCAAACTGAAAATTATAAAGTTGCAATAAACAATTTCAAAGACAATTTTAATTCGGAAAAATACAACGAGATTTTCAATAGTTTTGAATCTGAAATGCAAAAAGCTTTGCCATTTGACAAAACAAAGCAATTTTTAATCGGTTTAAAATCACAAGTTGGTAATATTGAAAACACTGAATTTATTAAATACCAAAAAAACACTTATGTAGTTTTTAAAACAAAATTTAAAAATGCAATTTTAACTATAAACGTATCGCTTAATAAACAAAATAAAGTAGATGGTCTTCTTATAAAACCATATGAAGAAGAAACCAAAACTGACAATAAAACAATTAATGCGTTAAGCAACTTTCCTAAAGAAATTGCTGATAACATTTATTTAAAATCTAGAAATTTTCCTAATAATACACAACTTTCAATCGCCTTAATTCAAAATGGGAAAACAACTTATTATGGAATAATAAAAGTAAATGATTCTATAAAATCATATGAAAATCAAAATAGAATTTTTGAAATTGGTTCATTAACAAAAGTTTTCACTTCAACTGTTTTATCATCACTTGTTGTTGAAAATAAAATAAAATTAACAGACAGTATAAATAGTTTCTATTCTTTTAAATTTAAAGATAATAACAAAATAAATTTTGAAAGTTTAGCAAATCACACTTCGGGTTTGCCTCGATTACCTGAAAATTTAGACTTGTCAGACGATACAAATCCATACAAAAAATATGGGAATAAGAAATTAGAAGATTATCTAAAGAACTTACTAAAACTTGACAATAGTACTTCCAAAAAATATTTGTATTCAAATTTAGGAGCTGGAATATTAGCATATACACTTGGATTATCTCAAAAAACAAGTTTTCAAAATTTATTGCAGAAAAGAATATTTGATAAATATAAAATGACGAATTCATTTATGAGTTCGCAAAATTTAGGTAGTAAACTCGTAAAAGGTCTGAATGCAAATGGTGAAGTAATATCTAATTGGGATTTTGATTCGCTTTTTGGAGGTGGTGGAATTTTATCTTCTACAGAAGATTTAGCTAAATTTGCAAGTGCGCAACTAAACTCCAGAAACAAAGAACTTACTTTAACAAGAACACCAACCTTTACTATCAATGAAAAAATGAAAATTGGTTTAGGTTGGCATATTCTAAAATCCGACAATGAACAAGAATTAATTTGGCATAATGGAGGAACTGGAGGATATTCTTCATCAATGTCAATAAATATAAAAGAAAAAACGGCAGTTATTATTTTATCAAATGTTTCTGCATTTAATCCCGCAATGAAAAACATTGATGAATTATGTTTTACATTAATAAAATAAACTGAAAAATAAATAACAAAAGCTAACAGCGGTTTTAAGAGATTGGGGCTTTAGAGCTTAATTTAAAGTTTGTTTTGTACTTTTGATTTTCAGTGCTTAATCAAAAGTTTCGGGCTTACAAATCCCCAACTTCTTAAAGCTGCGTATCGTTGGCGGTAAGTTTACAGAACAACCGTGCAGACAGAAAGAACATACTAGAACCTACAAAATTTACTACCCAAATTGGAGCAACCTATTCAACAAAAACTATACGGACTAGACCATTTAAGAGCGTTAGCAATAATGTTTGTTTTTCTGTTTCACTATTTCATTTTAAGTGGTGGACAACCTGAATGGTTGCCAAACTTTGCGAAATTTGGTTGGACAGGAGTAGATTTATTTTTCGTGTTGAGTGGCTTTTTAATTTCGTCACAACTTTTTGCTCAAATAAATCAAGAACAAAACACTTCATTCAAACAATTCTTTCTGAAACGATTTTTCAGAATTATTCCAGCATTTTTATTTACAGTTGGGCTTTATTTTTGTATTCCATTTTTTCGTGAAAAAGAAAGTTTGCCCCCATTATGGAAATTTCTAACTTTTACACAAAATCTTGGACTAAACTTGAAAGATTTTGGAACATTTTCCCACGCTTGGTCGCTTTGTGTCGAAGAGCATTTTTATTTATTCTTACCAATAATCTTGATTTTCTTACAATTTACTAACCTCATAAAAAAATCGTATTGGTTGTTAATTGCTTTGTTTTTATTTGGCCTTGCAATTAGAATTTACAGTTTTAATCAATTGTATTTACCAAAAATAGAAGATGAAAATAGTTGGATGTTTTGGCACAAGTATATTTATTATCCAACATACAATCGTTTAGACGGACTTTTGGTTGGCGTTTCAATTGCAGGCATTTATCAGTTTTTGCCAACATTTTGGAACAAAATATCTAAATATGGAAACTTGTTTATTGTTTTGAGTTTAGTTGTTTTGACAGGTGCGTATTTTTTATGCGAAGACCAAATGAGTTTTAATGCATCGATTTTCGGTTTTCCACTCATTGCAGTTGGTTATGGCTTTATGGTTGTTGGAGCAGTAAGTTCAACAAGTTTTTTATATAAATGGCATTCAAAACTAACGACATTTATTGCAACACTTTCGTATGCTACTTATTTGACACACAAAGGCGTAATTCATATGACACATCAATTATTAGCAGACTTTAATATTGATAATAACTTGATGTTATTGATTTGTATCATAACTTGTATAAGTTTTGCATATTTACTACACTTGTTAATTGAAAAACCATTTATGAAATTAAGAACAAAAATAACTGACCCGAAATAAAACCCACCCCTAGCTGGCGCAGCTATGCAGCCTAGCTATGGAGCATTAGCGTATCTGTGCCAATACTTGTACAGACACCCTACATACCTTTGATCAACGATCCAGATTTCATCTGTAAAAAAAACCCTTAGACTGAACTAAGGACGAAGTTTATACAGTATGACAAACTTTGCACAACAGGATGTTTGCAAAATGTGTTTCTTCGCAGATGATTGCTCTCATAACTGGATGAAACAAGTTTCAACAAACACTTCGCAAACATCTGTATTATAAGCCATTTTAAGACGACCGTGAAACAAAGAAAATTACTAAGTCAACGACATCCAATTTTATACTTTTTAGCCGTTTGGACAAGACGACTTAGACGTTACGCTGACTGGTATTTTGACAGTAAAAAATATGCTAACACACGGACATCTGAGAAACTTGAATTTAGAGTAAAAAAGCATCAGTCTGTATTACTAAAAAAACTTGGCGACAGCGATATGCAATTACAGGTTAACAAAGTGACTAACCTAAAAATTGCGACAAAACAAATTGACGGAATACTTATACGACCAGAAGAAACTTTTTCATTCTGTAAACTTGTTGGTTTGCCGACAAAACAAAAAGGATATTTACTTGGAATGGAACTGACATTTGGAGAAGCAAGAGCAGGAATTGGTGGTGGTATCTGCCAAATTTCAAATTTAATTCATTGGTTAGTAATTCATAGTCCTTTAACAGTTACAGAACGCTATCATCATTCATTTGACCCTTTTCCAGACGATGGACGAGTTCTGCCATTTGGTAGTGGTGCGACAGTTTTTTACAATTATCGTGACTATCAATTTACGAACAACACCAACCATACTTTTCAAATAAATTTATGGTTTACCGACAAGTGCTTAGAAGGCGAACTTCGCATTGACACCGAACTTGACTATGCCTATCACGTAATTGAAAAAGACCATCAATTTTTAAAAATGGACGGACAGTTTTATAGAAAAAACGAAATTTGGCGTGACAAAATTCTTAAATTTAAAAGTGGGCAAGTTGTAGAATCAGAATTAATAACAAAAAACTTTGCACGAGTAACATATACGCCTGACAACTATGTGGACGAAAAGAAAAACGGCTTATAACAGATTTCATCTGTAAAAAAACGCCTTAGTCTGAAATAAGAACGAGGTTTATACGGTAGGGCAAACTTCGCACAACAGGATGTTTGCAACATGTGTTTCTTTGCAGATGATTGCTCTCGTACCTGAATGAAACAAGTTTCAACAGACACTTCGCCAAGCCCAAAAGCTTTAGCTGCAAGCATTAAACAGATTAAACGATGAAAAAACTGCTTCTTTTGGTAATATTAATTTTAACCGTAACAAATTCTTTTTGTCAAAGTTTGAAACGAAATAATGGTGAATCTGCTGAGGAATTTGTGACTAGAGCAATGACGAATGATAATTCGAAAATTACTGGGAAAGTAATTGAAACCAAATGGAATTCAGAAACCGTAATATTTGCTTTTATAGCCGTTGAAAAAATTCAAAAAAATGCGACAGATCAATATGTAGAAACTAATGTTGAAGGCTATGTTTTCTTCCCTATTAGTGAAAATTTATATAGTAAAGTTTTAATAGATTCCTATGATGAAGAAGGTGCAGTCGCAGAAATAGAATCTGTTTTTTTCTCTAATGCAGACAGGGACAATCAAAAAGAATTAATTGTTCTTTGTTCTTGGGACCAAAATCGGCATGCTGCACCAATTTCTGGAAAATTATACCAAGTCTGGGTTTATGACAATGTCATTCTAAACAAAATTCCCGAAAAATTAAAATCTTTAAATGATTTAGAAAGATTATTTGCCAGTGAATTTGATGGAACAAATGATGCTGGAGAAACATCAAACGCTAAATATACAAATGCGACGAAAATCAAACAGAGATTGAAACAATTAGGGTTCTAAAAATGTCTAAACTAGTCCTCGTTTGCAAACGAGGACTAGTTGCGGGAAGAATTAAAAATCTGCCTATTTATGCTGAGGGCTGTGTAAACGACCACCCATTAATGACAAAATCTTGTACAAGCTCGTTTTGCTTTGCACCCTCAAGTTCTGTAAGAATCCCCTTTTTTGTTGCAATTTTATTTTTGATTAAAATAGGCGTAAAAACACCAATAAATATGCACGATAGCACTCCTCCAAAAAACCAAAATCCTCCCATTAAAATAGTTAAAATGAGAACGGCAATTCCAATGCCCCATGCGTAATATGTTGCTACTCTGGCAGCAGATTGGTGAATTTCTAAACACATTTTACAACGAGGTATTCCAATTAAAATTTTACTAAATTTAACAGAGCGGTAGACAATAATATTTGTTCTGTCTTTCTCTTTAAATAAAGGAACGAAATAATTATCATCCATTTCATCAAAATTATTTACGCCGCAGTAACTACATTTTCTTTCTATAGGCTCAAGTCGTTTTTTTTGCTCATTAAGAACATGTGTTGACGTCATATTGAATAGAATTTAAGTTTTAATGTTTTGGATAAATCAATTTAGATAGTAATAAGAAAATTAATAATGCTGGAATGGCGGCCATTACTAAAGGTATTAAGAGTTCGATTCTAATGTAGCTACTTCTGCTTGCAAAGTAATAGTTATACATAATTGGAAATAATATGACCACCGTAATGCTTCCTATAATGCCAGCAATGGGCTTATCTTTAAATCCGTAATATGCTACTGCCGCTACAATAGCAACAGCAAGCATGTACCATCCAATCGAACGCATATTGAATATTGGGCCAATAAGCGAAACCATTGTTATAACCAAAATGGCAACCGACCTAGCTTCCTCTTTTTTCTTTTTAAGTAGACTTTGCTCAAATAGTTCTTCTCTAAGCGATTTCATTACATCTGAAATTATTTTTTTTGCTACTTCTTCATCAAAGCCTGCTGAAACTAATTTCTTTATTTCTGTTTCTGTTGAAGTATAACCAGATAAAAGAGAATTTTTGATGTTGTCTATTTGTTCTTGAGAAAGCTTATTGTTCATACTTAAAATTTATTATATCAGAGAGTATCGGTTAAATTTTGCTAGAGTTATTAGTGACGTAAGTGGTAAGAAGTTTACATTTACTCCCTTATCATCTCCATAATTGTTTCCACAATTTCTTCAGCATTTGGTTTGCTGAAATGTAACTAAAATTCCAAGATTTCAATTATTTCTTTAAGTTCATTTTCCTTTAAATCTTCTTTTTCGGATTTATCATAAATAGTAAGCAGATAACCTATTTTGGTTTTAATATAAACGTAGATTAAAACTCTTGCACCACCACTTTTACCTTTATTTTTACTTGAAATAGCAAGGCGTATCTTATAACAATTATTACCAATAAAAGTTCCTGTTTCTGGATTTTTTACAATTTCAATTATTAAATCAGCATATTCTTTTTTAAGGGAAGGAAACTTTTTAACTAACCGTTTAAGCTCTCTTTGAAAACGATGGGTACTTAAAACATTATAACTCATCTAATAAGTCTTTAGCTGTTTTAAGTTTTATTTTTCCTTGCTTGTGTAATCGAACTTCATCAGCAGCTTCTTTTAATTCATCAAACAATTTAGCAGCAGATGCTGAAAGGTGTTTAACTTTCTTTACAAAAGAAAGGCTATGTAATACTTTCATTGCAAAATCAGCTTGTTTATCAGGAACATCTAATAATAATTTCATAACATCCTATTTTTCAGATGCAAGTTACACATTTAATTAGCTTATTCCGCCATCATATCTATGATCACTTCTATAATTTCTTCTGTATTGGGTTTGCTGAAATAATCGCCATCGCTGGCATAGGCGGGCCGATGAGCTTTTGCTGTAATTGTTCGTGGTGCAACATCTAACCAACGATAACCTCCTTGTTCTTCCATTACTTTGTTAAACATATAGGCTGCTGCTCCGCTTGGTACATCTTCATCTATAAATACTATGCGATTTGTTTTTTTAAGAGAATCTAAAATACTATGATGAATATCAAATGGTAACAACGTTTGTACATCTATAATCTCACAAGAAATACCCAAGTCTTGCAATGTATGAGCTGCTTCTTGCACAATGCGTAAGGTAGATCCATAACTTACTATAGTAATATCCTCTCCTTGTTGTATAATTTCTGGAATACCTAATGCAACAGTATATTCTAAAAGATTGCTGGGTAATTTTTCTTTTAATCGGTAACCGTTTAAGCATTCGATAACCAAACCTGGATCATTGCTTTGTAACAACGTATTGTACATGCCAACGGCTTGCGTCATGTTACGAGGCACACATACATACATTCCTCTTAATGCATGAATGATTACTCCCATTGGAGATCCGCTGTGCCAGATACCCTCTAATCGGTGGCCACGAGTTCGTACAATGATGGGACAACTTTGTTTTCCTTTGGTACGATAATGTGTGGTAGCTACATCATCACTTAAGGGTTGTAAGCCGTATAACAAATAATCTAAATATTGTATTTCTGCAATGGGGCGTAATCCTCTCAAAGCCAAGCCTATTCCTTGTCCTATAATAGTATGTTCTCGGATGCCGGTATCAAAAATGCGTTGTTCGCCATGTTTTTCTTGCAAGCCGGCAAAGCCTTGGTTTACATCACCAATATGACCTAAGTCTTCACCAAAAGCTACTACTTTAGGATTATGTGTAAACAATTCATCAAAATATTTATTTAGTACTTCAAAGCCGTTTACGGTTGGTGCATCATCTGCATATTCAGCCTTAATCGGTTGTACTTGTAATGCAGATTTTGGTCCTTCGTTATACAATGTGCTGTTGTATTGTGTTGTAGCTAATTGTTTTAACGTGGCATAATATTTTTCAATAGCTTCTTTTTGTGGAGAAGCTTCCGCATATTGCAATGTTGTACCTAACGCTTTCATTATATCTCTACGTAAAGGTTCTCTGGTGTTGGCTAAATCATTTTTTATTTTTTGAATAGTTGCAGTATTTTTTGGATTGGATTGTAAAAAGCTATCTATAAGTTGAACCGTTTGTTGTACCTGCTCTTTAATAGGCACTAAAGATGCATCCAGAGCCTGTTGGCGACTGATGCGTACTGTTTCTTTTGATTTTTTTTCTATCTCTTCTAATTCTTCTTCGCTAGCTAATGCATTTTCTATAATCCATTCTCTCATTTTGTACATACAATCCCAATCTTTTTCCCATTGCAAACGTTCTGCTGTTTTGTATCGCTCATGGCTTCCCGATGTAGAATGTCCTTGTGGTTGGGTGCATTCTTCTACATGAAATACAGCAGGGATATGTGTTTCACGAATTTTTTGAATTCCTTGCTCAAAAGCTTCACACAATCCTGCATAATCCCATGCTTTTACACGATAAATATCAATACCGTTTGTATTATCTTTTTTCTGAAATCCTCTCAATACCTCTGATATAGAGCCTTTGGTGGTTTGATATTTTTTGGGAACAGAAATACCATAACCATCATCCCATACAAATACGGCTAATGGAACTTGCATTACACCGGCAGCATTAATGGTTTCCCAAAATGAACCTTCACTAGTAGAAGCATCTCCTATAGTACAAAAGCAAACTTCGTTTCCGTTAGTAGATAAATTTTTGAAAGATTTTAATCCTTCAATATTTTTAAATGCTTTAGAAGCAAATGCTAAACCCAATGCCCTAGCCATTTGGCCTGCAGTAGGTGCAATATCGGCGGATATATTTTTTTGATTAGCTAGATCTAACCAATCTCCATTGGGTTGTACAAAAGGTGTAGCAAAGTGTGCATTCATTTGTCGGCCTGCACTAAAAGGGTCATTACCTTCTTGCGGATCAGCGTAGAGTTGTGCAAAAAATTGTTGAACGGTGGCCAGCTCTGTAGCAAACATAAATGTCTGATCACGATAATAGCCCGATCTAAAATCACCAGGCTGAAAATATTTGGCCATCGCTACTTGAGCGACTTCTTTACCATCACCAAAAATGCCAAATTT
This sequence comes from uncultured Chitinophagaceae bacterium, assembly GCA_964454275.1. GTDB lineage: Bacteria > Bacteroidota > Bacteroidia > Chitinophagales > Chitinophagaceae > CAYVXB01. Next base: position 9,381 of record CAYVXB010000055.1, read on the forward strand.
TGCTTTTCCGGTAAGTACTTCTTTACGCCCTAATAAGCTGGTTTCACGGCTTTCACAAACAATTTTATAATCGTTAAATACTTCGTTTCTAAATTTATCAAATGATAGTTGATCCATTTGCATATTTTCTTTATTTTGTTGAATGGGTTCCATGTTGCAAACCTAGCTAAATTTTGTAAAGGAATCTTTCTTTTAGATCCTCTAAAAAGGAGAAATGCTACTTTAACATATCATATCATTATGTAGTATTATCTTTGCACCTAAAATATATAGATTATGAAAAAAATGATGCTTATACTTGCCACTGCTATGATCAGTTGCAGTGCATTGATGGCCCAACAACAACCATCCACCACAACAAACAACATTGCTGAAAAGGAAGATTTTTCTTTTAATGAAACAACACATGATTTTGGTAAAATCCCACAAGGGAAACCCGTAACATTTACTTTTATGATGAAAAATATTAGTGGGAGCCCTGTTCATTTAACCACGGTACAAGCGGGTTGTGGTTGTACTACTCCTAAATGGAAATCAGGAGTATATAATCCAAACGAAGAAACAGCCATCGAGGTAGGTTATAATGCTGCAAATGTTGGCGCTTTTAACAAAACAGTTACTATCATATATGATGATAATAAGATGAAAACTATTTACATTAAAGGAGAGGTTGTTAAGGACTAAAAAATCTCACGTTATTATTACAAATAGCGCTATAAACGAAGCGGTGCCTAAGTCGTATGATTTAGGCACTTTTATGTATACTATTTCCCTTTAAATACAGGTTGCCTTTTTTCCAAGAAGGCTTTCATTCCTTCAAGATGATCATGTGTTTTAGCCGCTTTTTGTTGGAAAATATCTTCTTGTTGTAATTGTTCTTCGAAAGAATTAGTAAAGGATTGCTTGAACAATTGTTTAGTGTATGCCAACCCTTTTGTAGGCATACACGCCAATTTGATAGCTATTTGATAAGATTCATGAGAAAAGCTTTCATCTGAAAAAACTTTATATAACATGCCCATTTCTAATGCTTCTTTTGCCATTATTTTATCCCCTAACATAGAAAGCGCAGAGGCTTTTTGCCAACCTATCAATCTAGGTAAGAAGTAGGTTCCTCCGCTATCAGGAATTAATCCTATTTTCGAAAATGCTTGTATAAAAGAGGCTGATGCTGCAGCTACCACAACATCACAACACAATGCAATATTTGCGCCTGCACCCGCAGCTACTCCATTCACTGCTGCAACAACCGGTTTATTTAAATTTCTGATTTTTGTTATAATTGGATTATAATGCTCCTTTAGAATGATATCCATTTTTGGACCATTTATATCCATTATCTCTTCTAAATCCTGTCCGGCGCTGAATGCTTTTCCAGCACCAGTGATATATACACAGCGAACTTCTTCTGCATTTTCGCATATATCTAAAATTTCTTGTAACTGCAATGCCATTACTCTATTAAACGCGTTTAATTTATCAGGCCGATTCAATGTTATTTGCCCAATATTATTATCAATATTAAATAAAACGGTATGCATTATACAGGTTGTTTGAATTCCAAGATACTAAACTAATAGATATATCTAAATTAAAATAATGAACGAGTACCGTTTAAAAACCTTTATTTGTAAGGAATTTTATACGATTTGACAAGCTCAGCACATCCAATTGAATAGGACTAATAAGCCCTATGTTTATCATTGGTAGATATGTTTTTTACTGTCCAATTTATTTTTTTTATGAAATCAAATTTTCTTTGAGTACAATCTTTTTTAGTACATATTTTACAAGAAAAATCTAAGCAGGCATCCGTATGCACAAATAATTCTACGCTCTCTCCAAAATTTTCTCTTATTGATTGTTCTAAGGTTTCCACTTCTTTGTGTGCATCTACCACATTTAAATACCATGGTACGGTTAGATGACAATCTAAATGTAGTACACTTCCGTATTTGATAATTCTAAGATTATGTAGATCTATCCAATTTTCTTTTCTCATTTCATCCAATAGCTTAACTACTTTAGCCAATAATGTTTTATCTGCTTCATCCATGATACCCGCAATAGAATGACGCAATATTTTATATCCTGTAATAATAATAAGCAGTGCAAATGTTAAGGCTACTACACTATCTATCCAAACATATTTTGTAAACAACAATAGTATTAGTCCAATAATAACTCCCATTGTTGCATAAGTATCTACCTGCATATGTTTGCCAGAAGCAATTAATGCAAGAGAGTTATTTTTTTTCCCTTTTTGTATGCTATAATAGCCTAATATATAGTTGGCAATAGCGGTTGCTACAATTAGGTAAATACCATAATCTAACTGTGCAATATGGTGAGGATGATTAAGGTTATTAATGGCTTCATATATAATTAAGAAGCTGGAGATGATCATTAATAAGCCTTCGATGGCTGCAGATAAAAATTCAACTTTGCCATGACCATAAGGATGATTTTCATCTCGAGGGATAGTGGAAAGACGTAAACTATACAAGCCAATAAAGCAGCTTACTACATTAATAGTGTACTCTAATGCGTCTGTCAAAATAGCAACAGAGTGGGTGATATACCAAGCTATTATTTTTACAACAAACAATACCACAATACACACTGTAAGTTTTTTTTGTATGTTGTAACTTACTTTTACTGTATTCATATTTAAGCTAATAGGGCCATGCAAGCATCTTTACAATACATCTAAACTTTAGGTCGTTTGTTTATAATAGTTGATTGCTTGTTTTTCCAAAACGACGCTCTCTTTTTTGATATGCTAAAATAGCCTTATACAGATCTTCTTTATTAAAATCAGGCCATAATGTTTCTGTAAAAAATAATTCTGTGTATGCCAATTGATATAATAGAAAGTTACTAATACGGTGTTCTCCACTAGTTCGAATAAATAAATCTGGATCCGGGAAATCTCTTGTACAAAGGTATGTTTGAAAAACTTTATCGGTAATATTTGCGGGATCTATATTTCCTGCTTTTACATCAATTGCTCTATAACTAATAGCAATGATCAGATTTAATCCTGTGTTCTTTTTTGTAACCTCCATGGATTCGTTGAGTTCTCTTTGTGCATTGGCAGGTAGCATGTTGCTATCACCAATCATATGCACTTTTATGTTGGATTCATGTAAAGCATGTATTTCTTTTTTTAAACTTTCTACAAACAACTCCATTAATCCTTTGATTTCTTGCGTAGGGCGTTCCCAGTTTTCAATGGAAAAGGCATATAATGTCAGGTATTGAATCCCCAACTCAGAGCATGCTTCTACAACACGACGCACAGATCCAACCCCATGTACATGGCCATACAATCGATCTTCTCCATTTTTTGCAGCCCATCGACCATTGCCATCCATGATAATGGCTACATGTGTAGGAAGTTTTAAAAGATCAATTTGTGTTTTCATCACATTACATTGTACAGTAAATGATTAAAAAGGAACCGTTTACGAAATATACTATTTGCTTGCTTTAGGACACCTATATGATGCAATATTAAAAGATACTACCCCTTGTAAAAAAAAGTATCCATCTTTTTTGGTACTGTTACCTCTTTGAATACCAGCAGCACCAATAGCTGGGCCAAATTCTGTTGATCTATCTTGTAATGAAAGCGCTGATGAAGGGTTTTTAAAAGCAGCAGCACCTGCATAAGTGGTACTCACATCGTCTATATAATCTGTAAAAGTTTTTCTAAACCCCGATTCAAAACTTACAGCAAAAACATCATTCAGCTTCATTCTTAATCCAAAACCAACTGTAATGGAAATATGTTTAGTACTGTAAGCAACATCATTTGCATTATTTGG
>CAYVXB010000055.1:13220-13751 GCA_964454275.1 uncultured Chitinophagaceae bacterium
TATATAATCTGTATTCGTGAATCGATACACAGCCTCCAATCCTATATTCACATTATTGGATACATTAAATTTAACGCCAGCACCTATTGGAAAGCACAAGGCTGACAATTTATACGGCTTTCTATCTGGAAAAAGATCTGCTCGATTTTGACCTTCCGTTCCTAGCGGTTGTAGAAAATATTTTTCGCCTTGGAAGAAAGCAAACGGATTAAAGAAGAAAATACCCACACCCCCAGTCAAATAAGGTGTCCATCTATGATTTGGGTCATACGGTTGGAATTTAAAAAAATTGAATTGCCCTTGTAATGCAAATTCCCATACATCACTATTAAAACTTAAATTACGAAGTTGTTGATTTTTTTCGTTTGAATTTTTATCACTGGCGCCTAAACGAGTGTATGCTGCAGATAGTTTTACTCCAACATAATTATTAAGTTGTTTTTGAAAAAAGGTGCTCACAGCCAACTTTGGAGTATTAGCCATGACTTGCAAATTTAGATCACCAACATATTGAGAAACGCCCAACTGTAT
>CAYVXB010000056.1:0-12942 GCA_964454275.1 uncultured Chitinophagaceae bacterium
CCGGAATACCTACAAATCGACAGGTTGCCCTAGCTTCTCCTTGTCGAATTAATCCCTTTACGTAGCGTAAGTCAGTAATATCCTTTTCACTATTTTTTTTATTAGTAAGAAATTCTTTAACGTTCTCATACATCTTCTCAACTTTGGGCAACACAACATTAAAATGTGTATTAAAATTTGTTGCAAATTCTATAAAACGTAATGCTTCATCATCTGCTACAGCAATGTTTCCTGATGTTTGATAGGCTACGTGTACATCATGACCTTGATCTACCAACCGTTGAAATGTACCACCCATAGATATAATATCATCATCAGGGTGTGGGCTAAAAATAATAACTTTTTTCTTTTTTGGTAAAGCTCGTTCGGGCCGTTTGCTATCGTCTGCATTGGGCTTTCCTCCTGGCCAACCAGTAATAGTATGTTGTAGGTGAGAAAATATTTGAATATTAATATCGTATGCCTGACCATTTTGAGCAAGCAAATCACTCATGCCATTATCGTTGTAATCCTTATTGGTAAGTTGTAAAATAGGTTTATTAAGTATTAAAGCTAAATGAGTAACTGCTTTTATGATCATGGGCGTATCCCATGTAACTGTATCTATTAGCCAAGGTGTTTTAATACGGGTTAATTTTTTTGCAGCTTCATCATCTATAATAAACGTAGTGTTGGTATGTGTTTGGAGATAAGAAGCCGGAACTTCTTCTAATACGTTACCTTCTACTGCTTTAGCAATGATGTCTGCTTTATGTTCACCCCATGCTAGTAATATGATTCTTTTAGCTTGAATTATTTTATTTACGCCTAATGTAATGGCTTTTTTAGGTACATAAGAAAGATGCCCACCAAAATCACCAATAGCCGCAACTCGTGTAGAATGATCTAACATCATTAGACGTGTGGGTGAATTCATAAGGGAACCAGGTTCATTAAACCCGATATGCCCATTGGAGCCAATACCCAATAACTGTAAATCAATGCCTCCATATTGATCAATTTTTTCTTCATATGCTTTACAAAATGAAGGAATATCTTTTACATCAATACTACCGTCTGGTATATAGCAATTTTGAGGGAGTATGTCTATATGATCAAATAAGTGTTCATGCATAAAGCGATAGTAGCTTTGCGAAGCCTCTTTGTGTATGGGATAGTATTCATCTAAATTAAAAGTGATAACGTGTTTAAAACTCAGCCCCTCCTGCTTATGCATTTTTATCAGTTCATTGTATACTATTTTGGGTGTGTTACCCGTTGCCAATCCTAGTATACAAGGTTTATTTTCTATTGTTTTATTACGAACAAGTAAAGCTATTTCTTGAGCAACTTTTTTAGATGCATTAATGGCATCATTAAAAAGTTCGATGGGAATTTTTTCGTATGTAAAGCGGCTAGGCATATTATTAGTTTAAAAAAACAAAGACACTAATTTAAGTTAGTGTCTTTAGTATAAATATTTAAAGTCATTTGAATCATAGCTAACCTATAATTAGAATGTTGGATCAGGCGATGGTGTGTTGGGATTATTATCTCTTTCTATAAACGGGTAAGGCATAAAATTTCTTTTACGTTCTACCAATGGTCTATTGAAACGATCTACTCGCATATCTTCTAATTTCAATCCACTCATATATAACTCAATGCAGCGGTTACGATAAATTTCTTCTAATATTTGTGCTTGTGTTAATGTATTGGGTAAGGAGGGTTGGTTGGCTCCCATACCAAAAGGATCCATACTAGGTAATTTCGTTACCACTTTATTTAATTCAACTATAGCGTTGGCTAAATTATTTTGGCGAGCATATACTTCTGCTTTAATTAACGTTATTTCCCCCGGTAAATAAACGGGTATTGCAGTTGTATTAGACGAACCAAATCCATTGATTCTGAATCGAGGAGCCGCTGTATCAATTTTTGTATAAAAAGAAATTCTTCCGTCTGTTAATGTAGGTCTCAAGCCGACAGGCAATCCAAACGTGGAGTCTATTACTTGTACTACATTGTTAGAGGCAGTGGCTATTTCGAAAACAGGATTAAATGTAAGTTGGTCAAAATTGAAGGCTGATTTTTTATTTAAATCAACCAGGTTTGCGGCGGCAATGGCTGTGGTATAATCTCCAGCAAAAAGTGCATACCTCGCTTTTAGTGCATATAACGTATTTACAATATCAACTCCAGCAGGAATATTTGAAATAAAATTTGTACTAATGGGATTTGTATTTACTGTTGCAATAGCTTTGTCTAGAACCTGTACAGCTTTTTTAAATCCGTCGATTCTAGGAATAAACTTAACATTAATACCTATCGTATCAGGTACTTGTTCCCAATACATGGACATATTACCAATACTTAGTGCTTTAAAAATACTAGCGTAAGCAATTAAACCACTCGCATAACTTTTGTCTTCTAATTTAGATGCATTGGCTATTACTAAGTTAGCATCATAAATAATTTTATTATTATTTACCCAATAAGTACTTAACATGGTATGAGTAGGGTCTACAGATACCCCACCGTTCTGTAATTGTACCTCCGCCGTGTTTCCTGTATTCACAACAAACAATTCATTTGTTAGTAACCCATTTATCGAAATAGAATTGTATAAACAACCTGCTCTACCTGCTGTATAAATTTTTTGTAAACCAACAGCTACTCCCGTTATTCCTCTTGGAGTTGAAAAAACATCGTCTGCAGGAATTCTTGTAGGATCTACATAGTTTTTTTTACAACCTGTAGCAATAAATAATATAATTACTGCTACATATATTTTTAATTTTACTACATTACTTAACATATTTTAATTTTTTATATTTCGTATTAATGAATATTGAAAATTGTTTATTGAGTATTGAGCATTAATATTCAACAATGTTCAAAAATCAATGTTCAATTAGAATTTAGCACTCACAGTTACACTAAATGTTTTTGGAATAGGAACAGCCCCAAAGTCTACACCTCGCAAGATTGTACTTTGACCTCCTGCATTTACTTCAGGATCATATCCTTTATAATTATCCCAACTGATTAAATTTCGTCCAGTAAAACTTACTGTGAGATCCTTAACTGCTTTGAACGTTCCAATGCTATAACTTACAGATAGCTCTCTTAATTTAACAAAAGAACCATCATCAATTCTCCACTCTTCTACAAAATATGCTGAATTTATGTACCCTCTTGGGTAAATACCCATTTGCTCTTTTTCAGCTTCTTTTCCATTACCCACACCTTGCCTAGTTCTCCAATCTGCATTAAATACATCCACGCCTTGCACCATATCAAATTGAAGTCGAACCCCTAACTTTTTGTACGTAAAATCATGAACAATGGATGCGGTATAATCTGGATTAGGATTGCCAATTACTTTCCTAAGTATTAATCCATCTGGTAATCCTGTAATAGGATTTCGTTTTATAGTATAGTCTAATGGAGTTTTTGAAGTTTGAGCTCCTTTTTCCATTAGTGTAAGGCCATTACTTGTTTTAAGTAAATTACCTGCAGCATCTCTAGCAAAAAAAGTTCCATAAAATACACCAATAGGTTGCCCCTCTATTATGGCTACTGGTGCACCACTAGTTGTTGTAAGTAACGCAAGTGGTTGATCTGTTGATGTTGCTTTATTTCTATTTCTATTGTAGATCAAGGTTGTAGTCCAACTAAACTGTTGGGTTTTTAAAGGCGTTCCTGTTAACATTAATTCAAAGCCTTTGTTTTCCAAATTTCCGCTATTCAATAAATAGCCACTAAACCCTGTAGTTGGAGCTAAATTTCTGTTGATGATGAGATCTTTTACCTTTTTATTGTAAACATTAAGTGTTACGCTTAATCGGCTATCAAAAAAAGATAAATCGGTACCAAATTCCATTTCGGTTTGTCTTTCTGGTCTAATATTTGCGTCCACAATTGTAGAATTTGAAGTAAATGCAGAGCGGCTTAAAAATGCATTAGTGCCATATGAGTTAAACCGAGTATATGGTCCAATACCTGTTAGGTTACCGCTTTGGCCATACGCCAATCTAATTTTAGCAAAGCTAAACCATTCACTTACTGATCCTTTTTTCCACCAATTACTTTCACTTATTAAATAACTTGCACTGATTTTGCTATAAACTTGATCTCGATATTTTTTAGCAAAAGCAGAGGATCCGTCCATGCGTAGTGCCCCTGTCAAAAAAAATTCATTTTTAAACTTAAAGCTTTGTTGAATAAATGAACCTGAAACGGCAGACTCAGATCTCTCATCAGTATTAAACAATGGGGTGGCGGTTGCATTTACACTTTGTACATAAGGTGCCAAGCCTCTTCCTTGTAAATTACTGTTCGCACTTTTTTCATATTGCACATTATAGCCAACTTGTGTGGTAGAATTTATATTTTTTGTAATATCGAATTGATAGGTAGCATTGATCTCATTATTAATTTGAAAAAAATTAGCTGTTCCTGTACTGGCATAGCCATTAAAAGTAGCATCTAGCTTACTGCCACCTCCAAAAAAATCGGGGTTTACATTATATGCAAAGGGGGGAATAAAAGTTTGCCCTCTCTGTGTATATTGGTCGATACCTAATGAATAATCAATACTTAGTCCCTTAATAGGTTTAAGCTTAAGTCCCGCATTTGCCAAAACACGATTTGTTTCTTGTTGTTGTTTAATATCTTCAATTACTGAAATAGGATTTACCCTGCCTCGTTCACCAACAGCTTTAAGATTGCCAAAAGCATCTCTTGTAAATATATCGTGAAAATTTCCGATAATATTAATGGAATTCATGGGAGAAAAAAAGGAATTACCATCGGGCTTTTCATTTGCCTTACTATTTACAAAATTTAACCCCATTGTGAAATTTAAATTATCCGTAATGGCTTGATCCACATTAATTCTGAAGCTATATCTCTGAAAGTCTGTACCCTTAATGATTCCTTCATTTTTAATCATATCGATTTACTGCAGTTTTATTTATTAGAGCGGGCGAAAGAATGTCTTGTGTTTGTGCCCCCGTTCCATCTGTAGGTCCACCAAACTTTGTAGGGGATTGGTTCACTTCAACTGATTTGCGCAAGGAGCTAAATAAGACACTACTTGAAAAACTAATGGTAGGTTTTCCTGTTTTTCCCCGCTTGGTAAAAATTTGTACTACACCGGCATTGGCCCTAGAACCGTAAATAGCAGCAGCAGCGGCACCATTCAATACCTCTATTCGCTCAATATCTGCAGGATTAATATCAACTAACCTACTTTGCCCTATTACACCCGTGGTATTGCTACCTCCGCTATAACTAATATTTGTAACCTTGTTAGTGGCATTGCTCACAATAACACCATCTACAATATATAAGGGTTCACTAGAACTATTAATAGAACTTATACCTCTTAATCGTACAGAAAGACCGCCAGCCGGGTCCCCACTGTTTTGTGTTATTTGTGCACCGAGCGTCTTACCTTGCAAAGCTTGCAAAGCATTAGCTGCTACCCCTTTATTTAGTTTATTGGCATTGATGGAACTAATGTAACTGCCTAATTGTTTTTTAGTAGCTCCAGCAGAAGTTCCGGTTACGACTACCTCATCCAAACCTAAAGCATCTTCTGCAAGTTTAGCATTAATAGTGTAGGATGCTTCATTTGTAATTTCAATAGACTCTCTGTTAGTTTTAAAACCTACTCCCGAAAATTGAATGGTATATTTACCAGGTTTGAGTGGGGATGTAAATGTATAGTTGCCATTGGCATCTGTACTAGTGCCATAGTTAGTATTAAGCACTATTACTGTAATACTCGGTTTTCCATTACCATCTTTTCCAATAACGGTACCCTTAATCGTTACCTGTGCATAGCTCCAAGAGGTAATAAAAGTTGTAAGTAAGAATGCACATAGATTAGAAAAAATAGATGAAGAAATCATTTGCGGTTTTCTCATGCAATGTAGTTTTAGTTAGGTAATATAAAAGATTCTTATATGCTCAGATTTGGAATTGAATTACGAAAATATTAGATTAACAAGCAGCAAAATAAACGTTTATTTACAATATTAGTTAAAAAAATAATCCACAATCTACAACCACTATAAAGCCCACATGTATTATGTCAATAGAACTCTTTGTTTTCCCTCTCTTTTGTGAATAGTGCTTATTGAATACTTTTGGCATATAGTTCAACCATAAAGCCTAAATGTGTACTATAAAATATGTTCAGGAATGATGCATTAACATCCATTTTTAGAAGCTGACTTGACATTATCTACTTTTTAGTACATAAATATTCCATTAACATCTTATTTTTATCGTTTAAATGAACATATACTTAATCGCATAACAATGAAATATTCTCCTGTTCAAAATTATATCAATGGAAAATTTGTTAACCCCAGTTCAACAAAAAAGTTAGATGTTATTTCTCCCTTAGATGGAACATTATTATCCACTGTTCCTCTGTCTTCTTCCAAAGACTTAGACGATGCCGTAAAATCAGCAAAAGCAGCCTTTCCAGCATGGAGTAAAACCCCTATTAAAGAACGAGTACAAGTTTTTTTTCGATATAAATATTTATTAGAAAAACATCTACAATCATTAGCAGAATTATGTACAGAAGAAAATGGAAAAACATATAGTGAATCTATTGCAGAGATTGAAAAATGCATTGAACTTACAGAGTTTGCAACATCACTCCCCCAACTTATTACTGGAGAAGTTTTAGAAGTGAGTAGAGGCGTGGAATGTAGAACAGAGCACGTTCCCCTAGGCGTTGTAGCTTCTATCGTTCCATTTAATTTCCCCAGCATGGTTCCCAATTGGACTATACCTAACGCAATAGCATTGGGCAATTGCATGATCATAAAACCCTCAGAAAAAGTTCCCTTAAGTATAGGCAAAATAGCTGAATTATTAAAAGAAGCGGGTTTACCTGATGGCGTATTTAATATTGTACACGGCGATGTTGAAATTGTAGAAGCGATATGCGATCATCCAAACATTGAAGCTGTTTCATTTGTGGGCTCTACCAAAGTGGCCAAAATTGTTTATCAACGTGCAACACACAATTATAAAAGATGTTTAGCATTAGGTGGTGCAAAAAATCACTTAATGGTTTTACCCGATGCTAAAGAAGATATGACGGCAGCCAATGTAGTCGCTAGTATGAGTGGCTGTGCTGGACAACGTTGCATGGCAGCTAGCGCCATGGTTGGTGTTGGCAATATTGATCATATCATTCATAAAATTTGTGAGGAAGCAAAAAAAATAATTCCCGGAAAAAATTTAGGAGCAGTCATTAATAAAGATGCGAAAGAACGTATTGAAAAATATATTACCGAAGCAGAAAAGCAAGGTGCAAAAATTTTAGTAGATGGCCGAAACACCAAAGTAGCCGGCAAGGAAAAGGGAACGTATGTTGGTCCAACTGTAATCGATTATGTAAAACCAGAAATGAGTGTTGCCAAAGAAGAAATTTTTGGACCCGTAATTAGTATTATGCGTACTAATACCGTTGATGAAGCATTAGCTATTGAAAATGCAAACCCTTATGGTAATGCAGCAAGCGTATTTACACAAAATGGAGGCATGGCAAGATATATTATTGAGCGTTCCAGTGCAGGTATGATTGGCGTAAATGTGGGCGTACCCGTACCTCGTGAGCCGTTTAGTTTTGGCGGTTGGAATGAGAGTAAATTTGGCGTAGGCGATATTACTGGAAAAAGTTCTATTGAATTTTGGACAAAATTGAAAAAAAGTACCACCAAATGGAATCCAGAAGCAGGTGTGAATTGGATGAGTTAAAGCATTAGTTTAAATTTTGAATTATAAATTTTAAATGAATACGTCATTGCGATCACGCCAACGGCGTGAGAAGCAATCTCATAACTAATAATAAAATTTTATGTTATCAGCTTTATCGCTTTACTCATCTTCGTTGCGTCGCACACTGCAACAATATTTCCTTTACTCAGCAATAGATAAATAATATACAAATGAAAAAAACAACCCATTTAGAAATACATGAAACTCAAATCCCCCCTATCGGGGGCGGGGGGGCCACTATCATTCAAAATAATTTAGACTATACTTTATTTTCTTGGAGCAAACAAAAAGGGTTACAGCCTATTGCCGTGAAACATGTAGAGGGCGTGTATTTATACGATTACGATGATAACCGCTATATCGATTTTTCATCAGGATTAATGAACGTAAATATTGGCCATGGCAATCAACGTGTAACACAAGCTGTTGTAAAACAAATGCAAGAAGTAGCATATGTTACCCCAAGCTGCGTTACAAAAGTTCGGGGTGAATTAGGAAAAAAATTGGCAGAAATTTGTCCAGGCGATTTAAATAAAGCTTTCTTCACTTTATGCGGAGCTACCTCTATTGAAAATGCAATTAAGCTTGCAAGATTATACACGGGAAAACATAAAATATTAAGTCGATATCAGTCTTACCATGGATCATCGAATGGCGCTATGACCGCCAGTGGCGATCCTCGTAAACTTCCTGTTGATGCACAACAAGCGCCTAATTTCGTTCACTTCGATTTACCTTATTTATATCGTTGGGAATATGGAGAATACAATTTATTAAAAGAATCTATTGCTAGTTTAGAACGCGTAATTGCATATGAAGGTCCAGGAAATATTGCCGCTATTTTATTAGAAGGAGAATCTGGTTCATCCGGTTGTTTAAAATACCCAGTGGGTTATTTAAAAGCAGTAAGAGACATATGTAATAAACATAATATTTTATTAATTATGGATGAGGTGATGAGTGGTTTTGGTAGAACAGGTAAATGGTTTGGATTTGAAAACCATGGAATTGTTCCAGATATGATTGCTATGGCAAAAGGTTTAACCTGCGGCTATTTACCTTTTGGTTGTTTAATGGTGAGTGATAAAATCGCTTCTAAATTTGATGACACTGTTTTAGCATTAGGCCTAACCTATTCTGCACATCCCGTTAGTTGTGCTGCAGCTTTGGAAACACTAAAAATTTATGAAGATGAAAAATTAATTGAAAATGCAGTAGCCATGGGAAAATATATGGATGAACAAGTTGAACTACTAAAACAAAAACATCCTAGCATTGGCGATTGGCGAAATACAGGACTATTAGGTTGTTTAGAAATTGTAAAAAATAGAAAAACAAAAGAACCCATGGCTCCCTTCAATGCAAAACCTAACGAAATGGAAGTGATGAATAAAGTAGCTGCAAAAATTAAAGAGCTTGGCATGTATACGTTTGTGCGCTGGAATTATATTTTTATTGCCCCACCTTTATGTATTACTAAAGCACAAATTGATGAAGGATTAGCTATTATTAGTGAAGCGTTAAAGATTGCAGACGAAAACACAATGTAGAATGATGAGTTGAGTATGTAGAGTTGTTTTCTGTCATCCTGAGCTTGCTCGTCCCGCCAAAGGCGGCGGTCGAAGACTTTTCAGATTAATTGCAACCCCTGTTTTATATAATATGAAAATGATATTTAATTTGGACCAAAAATTTAGCATAATTCATTATTATCTATATAAATTCAAGAGAAAAATATTGGTCCAATTCATAAATCACTTTCGTATAAGATATTATCTACGTTAATATTATTTTATGCTGACGAATGGCTTTCTTTCGCATAATCCCCGAGGGTTTCAAAAAAAACCTCGGGGATTTGGTCTAATTTAGATAATGTCTATAAAATAAAAGCGTTAATACAGTCATAATTTTGGAATGCATTTTTACTTCCCTATAATTATTCTTTAATTTGCACAAATTAAAATGAACTATGCTAACAGCATCGTACATTAGCGGCCTCTTATTCGCATTAGATTATTAAAATATAAAATTGCACAAATGAAACAAGCTTCTTTAGTATTAAATGTTCTTCTGTTTATTTTGATAGGTGTTTTGTACTACTTACATTTTTTTCCAGATAAGACTAAATCAACAGAGGTTCCTATTAAAAATATTGAAAATGGTAGCAATAATTTTAAAATAGCCTACTTTGAAATGGATTCATTAGAGTCGCAGTATGGCTATATTAAAGAAATACGAAATGAATTAAAAAATAAGCAAACAGATATGAATGCTGAATTAGGTAAACTTCATAAAAACTACCAAGCTAGAATAGCTCAATTACAAGAAAAAGCTAGCACTATGTCGCAGGCTGAGGGAGAGGCTGCACAAAGAGAGGCATATCAAATGCAACAAAATGTTGCTGCTAAAGAACAAAGCTTAAATCAAAACTTTCAGGAGGAAACGTATAAAAAAATGCAAACTGTAAGCAAGCAAATAGAAGATTTCTTGAAAGAGTACAATAAAACGAAAGGGTATAGTTATATTATTACACATCAACCAGGATTCATTTACTATAAGAACCCATCATATAATATTACTCAAGATTTGATAAATGGCCTTAATGCTCAGTACACACCCAAAGAAAAAAATAAATAATAATTGATTATCCCAACTATCGCATTATGATCAGTGCATTGTGTAACAGTATTTTTAATGAAAGTATTCATCAATACCATATTACTGATCATGTTGATTCTCTTTTACAAAACCCTTATGCAATAAGCACATTAGAGCATTTACTCTATAAAAAAAACTGGATTGATACCGTTCAGTGGCATTTGGAAGATATTATAAGGGATCCAAATATTAACGCTGATTTGGCATTACAAATTAAAAGAAGAATTGATATCTCTAATCAAGAACGAACAGATATTGTAGAGTACATTGATGTTTATTTTCTTGAAAAGTATAAAAATATATCCTTTGATTTAAATGCTACCATGAACACAGAAAGCCCTGCTTGGGCCATTGATCGATTATCCATTTTAGCATTAAAAATTTATCACATGCAAGAAGAAACCAATAGAAAAGATGCTACGCAAAGCCACATGGATACTTGCAAAAAAAAATTGGGCGTTTTATTAGAACAACAAAAAGATCTTTCAATAGCTATAGACACATTATTAAAAGAGATAGAAGAAGGAAAAAAATACATGAAAGTATATAAACAAATGAAGATGTATAACGATCCGACACTCAATCCTATTCTATACGCTAAGCATAAATAACGTGATTAGCAGTCAAAATAAAAAACACATACTGGTCATTCGATTTTCTGCCATGGGCGATGTGGCTATGACGGCACCTGTATTAAAACAATTGCTGTCAAAACATCCAGACGTACACATAACTTTTCTATCTCAACAAAAATTCGAACCACTTTTTGCACATATCGAACGCCTACAATTTTATAGTGCAGATATATACGGAAAACATAAAGGCTTTTTTGGATTATATCGCTTATGTAAAACATTAAAAAGGCTACATAACTTTGATTATATCGCAGATTTACACAATGTATTGCGATCAAAATTTGTACGATATTTTTTTAAATTTTCAGGATATACTGTTCAATATATTGATAAAGGAAGAGTTGCTAAAAAAGCCTTAACACAAAAAGAAAATAAGCAACTTATTCAACTCCAAAGCACCTTTGAGCGCTATGCTGATGTATTTAGATCATTAGGATTTCCATTACAATTAACAAAAAATATACAACGAACAAAACTTCCTTTAAAAAATATTTTACAACATTTCGAATTACCTTTTCCTCCCCGAATGGAAGGGAAGGAGGAGCCGGTAATTGCTGTTGCACCCTTTGCACAATACAAAGAAAAAACATACCCTGTTGAAAGCATGAAAGAAGTGCTAAAAATATTAATATCAAAAGGATATCATATTTTATTATTTGGTGGGGGAGGAGAAGAAATAAAAATATTACAAGCATGGGAAAAAGAATACAACCATACTACCTGTGTAGCAGGAAAATTTATTTTAGAAGATGAATTAACATTAATAAGTAATGTAGATGTAATGATTAGTATGGATTCTGCAAACATGCACCTAGCTTCCTTATACGGTGTACCCGTAATTTCTATTTGGGGCGCAACACATCCGTATGCTGGGTTTTATGGGTATGGACAAAATATAAATAATGCTATACAAATAGATCTTTATTGTAGACCTTGTTCTGTATTTGGCAACAAAACTTGTTTTCGAAAAGATTGGGCTTGTATGAATAACATCAACCCACAACAAATTATTGATAAAGTAGTTAATTTGCTTGACGTTAGCTAATAGACAAAATATTGTTTGAGGTATCGTCTAATAAATTTAAATCTATTGTTTCTACGCCGGCAATGCCTTCAATAGAGCCTTTCATATGGGCTGCATTCAGCAATACTTTTTCTAATTGTTTTTCTCTGGCTTTCCAAAGTCTTTCCATTGCCTCTCTTTCTTTTTGAATAGATAAACGCATAGCATGAAATCCTTCTCTAATAGCGCTCCAGTGTTCAGAAAAAGCTGAACCAGTTAGATAATCATATAATAAATGCATTTTATCTCCCTTATTTTGTTGTGCTTTAGTCTGGTTATATAATCGTATCATACTATCTCTAAATACGTATGATAAACTTTTAACGTCTTCAAAAGTACAAATCCATATTCCCTCTCTTTCTCCAAATTTTTCCATATCTCTAGGCATAGCTTGTGTTACAATAACAGCGATATCTGCATTAAGATTACGCATGTCTACTTTTAATTTTTCGATCCACTCCTTAGAAAAATCTTTAGTGCGTTTACTTTCATAAATAATTTTTCCACACAGTTGTCCGATGTTATTACGAACTGTCTGAACACAATCTGCTCCTTTTACACCTTTGCCCACTTCTTCAATAATATCAAAAGGAAAACTGGTTTTTAGCATCGCTTCAAGTGCTAGCTCTTGTACTTCACCCTGCAATTGCATGGAACCCTGTTCTACACGGCGCTGCATTTCTTTCGCTAGTTTTTTTTGGTCTTCTAATTGTTTTTCAAGTTCTTTAATTTTTAAATCAAATGTTGTTTCTTTTATTGCTAAACGCTCTGCTTCTTCTCTTTTAAGTTGCTCTT
>CAYVXB010000056.1:12952-13600 GCA_964454275.1 uncultured Chitinophagaceae bacterium
GCTCTTTCTAGTAACATTTTTTTTTGCACCTCTAACTCTAATTCTTGCTCTCTATTTTTTAACACTTGCTCTTGCTGTAAAAAAAATAATTCTTTTTTACGAGCTTCTTGCAATCGTTTTTCTGTATCCATATTTGTTTGCTGTAGCACTTGCAATTGATGTTGAAAATCGCCATGTACTTGTTTTTGTATTTGTTGTTCTATTTTATATCTTTCTTCTTGTAACCTTTTTTGGAGCAGCTCTTCTTGTTTCAAGACATTTTGCTGAAGTTGTTGAAGTTGTTCTATCAATAACGCTTCTTTTTGGCCATACTCTTCTTCTTTCTTTTTTTGCGCTTCTACCCATTTTAAACGAAATTCTTGTTGAATTTCTTCTCGGATAGAATGCTCCATAGGAAACTGATGAGCACAATTGGGGCAAGTTATATTATTACTAAGCATGTATAAGTAAGTGTTGTATAAATTTACATAAAAAAATCCGAGCAAAATAATTACTCGGATTGGTGCGGCAGAGGAGATTCGAACTCCCACACCCTTTCGGGCGCTACCACCTCAAAGTAGTGCGTCTACCAATTTCGCCATCCGGGCGGGTCTGCCTTAGGGCAGGCTTTGAGAGAGCGCAAATATAATTTCCGGAATCAGAAGTGGA
>CAYVXB010000057.1:0-7459 GCA_964454275.1 uncultured Chitinophagaceae bacterium
TGATCGTGCACTAATTGAACTTCATATTTATATGGATCATCCAAAATACCTTCCAATTCGCTATTATAAAATTTTCCTTGCCAAACTCCGCTTAAATCTTGCGCAACTGTTAACGCATAAAAAAAACTCAATACAGCAACCAGAAGTAAGCGTGAACCAAATCGTTTTTTATATATTCCTTTAGAAGAAGGCATGTTAACTTTTAATTATCAGCAAAAATAGACGCTTAATTGTTAATCGTTTAAAATATTCATTCCAGGATTTTAATTTTAGGATTTCATTTAGAAAAAAAATATATGTTGTGATTAATATACAGATATTTGCAATAGAAGAAATTATTGTACCCTAAACTATTAAAATAACTATTTACGAATGAAAATGAAATGGATCGTTTTAGGTTTAATTGCCATATATGCGAATAACACATTTGCGCAAATATCTCCACTACAGATAGAGGGCACAACACCCGATTTATATATAACACATACTGTTGCTGCAAAAGAAACACTGTATGGAATTAGCAAGGCATTCAATATTTCAGTTAAAAATTTAAGTACTTATAACAAGCTCCATACAGATGCTAAAATATCCATAGGCCAAGATCTACGAATTCCTCTTAATAAAATGAATTTTTCGCAAGATGGAAATAAGGAAAGGAACCAACTTCTCATTCCTATATACTATACGGTACAACCTAAAGAAGGATTATACCGTATTAGTGTTAATCACAACAAGGTGAGTGTTGAATCACTAAAATTATGGAATAAACTTTCTTCAGACATTATCAATACCGGTTCTAGCCTTATAGTTGGATATTTAAAAACCAAGCAAGATCAATGGCCATTTAAAACTGTAAATACAACAATAAATTCTGTACCTAATCCAGAAATAAATACAAGCACAAGTAAAAATACCCCTACTCCCATACCGGAAAGTTCTAACAATCAACCGGATCATACACCCATACAACCAGCAACTACTCCATCAACAAAAAGTACAGTTTTGATGGGGGGCTTTTTTGAAGATGCTTATACAAATACAACTTTGAATAGCACAAATCTGCAAAGTACTACAGGCGAAGCAGCTATTTTTAAAAGTACTAGTGGTTGGCAAGATAAAAAATATTATGTGCTAATGAATAATACAGCACCAGGTACATTTATAAAAATATCCAACCCAACAAATGGCACATATGTATGTGCTAAAGTATTAGGGAGCTTACCTGATATGAAAGAGAATAGTGGCCTAATATTACGCCTAAGCAACGCCGCTGCTATGGTATTGGGCATAAATGATACTGATAAAGCAACCGTTCAAATAACTTACCAACCCTAAACAACACAAATGTCAGGAATAGTTATTTATTGCCTGGTTGTTGGGGTGCAACTGGCGCTGTTGGTTTAATTGGTTGTTGAGTAGACGAAGGAGTATTTGTATTAATATTATTCAAAAGATTGTTATTGCCGTTTGTTTTATTGCTCCCAATAAACATACTGGAAACAAGGCAAAGTATACCAATAACTGCAGCAAAAATCCAAGTCCCTTTTTCTAACACGTTTGTGGTTTGTTTAACACCCATAAACTGATTACTAAATCCTGCAATATTACCAGAAAGTCCACCACCTTTAGGATTTTGAACAAGTATGATAAGAGCAAGTATAGCAGAAGCTAACACGATAAGTATAATAAAAAATGTTGTCATACAAATAGATGCTTTTTGAGTAAATGATTATTATTTATTTTGATGCTAATTGACTAATTTTCATTGCAAAGTAATCACTTTTTTCTGGATGAAGCATAATTAATTGTTTATATACATCCATCGCTTTATCTATTTTTCCTTGCTTTTCCAGCACTTTAGCCATGGTTTCCGTTACAACTTCCTCTTTTGCTATGGAGTGTGCTGCATTGTTTACCACCTGTTGCTCTGTTTCATTATCTATGGATAGGTCCTCTGGTGTAGGGCCTATGCGTTTCATCGTTTTAAGCCATGCGGTAAAGCTTTTTAGTTGTTTGCTTAACTTATCTTTCGATTCTAATGCGGCCTCTATTTTAATACCTTGTGAAGCAAAATAATCAACCATGTGATAAGGCTCTAGATCTATCCACACATGAGCCTGATCTAAAGGCTTATCAAACGATTCTTTTATTTTAGATAAAGTAGAAGATAAGCTAGGAACTTCTTTTTCAATATGTTCATTTTGTATCTCTTCTTTTTTTACTTCATCAATTGTATTTATTGTTATCCTTTCTTGTACCTTATCTTCAACGAAACGATTGGCATTATCATACTCAAGGTTTTGTTCTGCGTACATCATTACATATTGCCACCAAAGTAGGTGATTAGAATAAATAGCGGCTCTTCTCCATTTCTTTTCATTCGTAGTTTCTGTTATTGAACATGTAGCCTCAAGCAAAGGAAAAATAGAAGCATAGGGTGCTTCATTATGAGCTCTGGCTAATAATTCGATAGAGGATTTTTCTACTCGATTTTGGTGAAATAACGTTTGTGTTACACGATCAATTATCTGCTTCATAATTCAAAACCACTATTGAATATTAAATTTACCAATTACTAAAGAGTCGATTAAAAACGGCATCTACTAAATTTTTAACTAGTCCTGATAATATTGCCCCTTCTACCTCTTGCAAAGTACGCCTTCCATCAAAAGGAACACTTTGAGAAATGTCAAACTCATCCATTTTATTATTACTATTATTTTTTAAACTGATATGAACATTAACGGTAAGTTGATTGGTAAACTCTCCGGCAGCAGATCCTTGATTTGAAACCCCAACCGTACTAACATCATAGTTGGTTATTTGTCCGCTAATTACATAATGTGCATCATCATTTGATGTTCGAGTAAGGCGTGTTTGATTAATAATTTTTTGCTGTAGCGCATCTGTTAGTAGAGGACTCAACTGAGGATTAACATAACGAGCCTTATTTTCAATAAAATTAATTTTTACTGTTTTAATATTAGGCGGTATAGACACATCTTTAAACGTATATATACGACAAGCAACTAATTGCAAGCTAATAAACAACCATAGTACGTATTTTTTATTCATCAATATCATATTCTTTCAATTTACGATACAATGTTCTTTCACTAATACCGAGTTCTATAGATGCGTCTTTACGTTTACCTTTATGCTTTTTTAATGCTTTAATAATTAATTCCTTTTCTTTATCCATAATATTTAAAGATTCCTCCACCTCAACATGTTCGGGAATATTTGATTCACTATGAAGAATAATAGGTTGGGTATTTGAAGTTATTGTAGAAGTACTACCGCCTTCTGTATATAGTTCTTTAGACTTAAGCTCACTAAACATTTGCTCCCCAATAATATTACTAGAATTAACAGATGAGGGATTCTGAAGCATATTCAAAAATAATTTCTTAAGCTCTGTAACATCTTTTTTCATATCAAAAAACAACTTATACAATAGTTCTCGCTCATTTGCAAAATTACCCCCATGATTAGTATCATCAAAAGCTAATACAGGCATTCTGTTACTAGATTCTTGAGGTAAGAATTTTTTCAATTCATGCTCATTAATCACCTTAGCCGTAGACAGTACGGATATTTGTTCTGCAACGTTTTTCAATTCCCTCACATTACCACGCCAAATATGTTGAATAAGCAATTGTTGTGCGTCGCTACTAAGTTGAATGGGCGTTGTTTTATAACGATCGGCAAAATCAATCACAAACTTTCTAAATAATAACATAATGTCTTCCTTTCGATCACGAAGTGCAGGAACCCTTATTGGAACAGTGCTTAATCGATAATAAAGGTCTTCTCGAAATTTTCCTTGTTGTGTATATTCTAGTAAATCCTTATTAGTGGCTGTAATGACACGAACATCTGCCTTTTGCACTTTTGATGAACCCACTCTAATATACTCCCCTGTTTCCAACATACGCAATAATCGAGCCTGTGTACCTAAAGGCATCTCTCCGATTTCGTCTAAAAAAATGGTTCCTCCATTAACTGTTTCAAAATATCCTTTTCTACTATCCACTGCGCCTGTAAAGGATCCCTTTTCATGCCCAAAAAGCTCTGAATCAATGGTTCCTTCAGGTATAGCCCCACAGTTAACAGCAATAAAAGGATTATGCTGACGTGCAGAAAGCGCATGTATGATTTGTGAAAACACCTCTTTACCTACCCCACTCTCTCCTACAATGAGAACAGAAAGGTCTGTAGCAGCTACTTGAACTGCTACATTAATAGCATGATTTACCGCAGGTGCATTTCCAATTATATTAAACCTATTTTTGATTGATTGAACATCCATCATTAAAAGCAAAAGTAAAAACTAATTCATTTATTTTATTTTAAATATTGAATTTTACCTAATAAAATGTGTGGAGCAATATATTTTTCTTCATTCAAAGTATACTATTCAACACGTAAAACAATCATTAACATGCCTCGCCTACTTGCTATAGATTATGGCGCTAAACGCTGCGGGATAGCTGTAACAGACCCTTTGCAGATAATTGCCAACGGCTTAACAACTGTGAAATCGTTTGAACTACTCCAATATCTAAACGAATATTTTGAGCGAGAGCAAGTAGAAAAAGTAATTATTGGGTACCCTACTAACCTAGACGGTAGCAACACGCATGCTACACCGCTCGTATTAAACTTCATCAAAAGTTTTAAAAAGAAATTTCCCACTGTACCTATTGTACCTGTAGATGAACAATATACATCAAAATTAGCTACTAGAGCCATGTTAGATATGGGTTTAAAGAAAAAAGATCGTCGTAAAAAAGAACTAGTTGATGAAATAAGTGCGACCATTATACTACAAGACTATCTTCATCAATCAAAAGAAACTTAATTAAATTAATCTATATTAAAATATTTATTACTTTTAGCGCAACGTATGTTTGATGCGTTTTAGAAATTAGATCATACAACTTTATTTTGAAAATTGAATATGAACCCCTCCCTTTATTACAGTGGATATTTACATTTAGACAAAATATTAGACAGCCAACATCCCAAAAGTCTTAAGCCAAACTCTAACGCAGCACACGATGAAATGCTGTTTATCATAATTCACCAAGCGTATGAATTATGGTTTAAGCAAATTTTATTTGAATTAGACTACATACAGCAAGTTTTTAGACAAGAAAACATCAATGATAATAGTGAACATCTCAATCTTGTTCGTCATCGTCTACACCGCATTATCAAAATAGTTAGTTTATTAAATGAACAAATAGAGGTTTTGGGAACAATGACTCCTTTAGATTTTTTGGAATTCAGAGATAGTCTTGCTCCTTCTTCTGGCTTTCAAAGTCTTCAATTCAGGCTAATAGAAGCACGATTAGGACTCATACTCGAAGAGCGATACCAGCATGGGTATTATAAAAGAACCAATGAGGGAGGATTCAATCAACATGATTTTAAAACCTTAACTGATGTAGAAAACCAAAGCTCTTTGCTTCAACAAATTGATAATTGGTTAAAACGTTTACCATTTTGGGATCTATCCTTTTGGTCATCTTATCCCACATCAAACACTTCTGCCATTAAACATCCATTTTGGCAATTATATCGTACACTTTATCAAGAAAGTTTGTCAAAAACAGAAGCAAGCAAATTGTATGACTTTGATTTTACTTTTTTCAATATTAAGCATGAACATATAACCAAAGAAAATCCAAAGCCTACAGATGCATCTTTCTCACACACCGCTATGCAAGCGGCTTTGTTCATCATGTTATATCGTGATCTTCCCTATTTTCAAACTGCCTACCAAATACTGGATAGCCTCATAAGCATAGATCATTTACTAGCTACTTGGCGACATAAACACTTTTTAATGGTTCGACGGATGATAGGGTTACGCACAGGAACAGGAAATACATCTGGTGCAGGTTATTTAGAAGGGGCTCTTCAGCGGCACTTTATTTATAAAGAGCTTTCGGGATTATCTACCTTTTTAATAGAGCGTCATAAAATGCCCAAACTGCCCAACAGCTTGATACAACATCTAAATTTTTATCACTCCGCTGTATAGATAAACATTCTAATCCCTTAAATCGACATAATCTCTTTTTCTTTAGTGGCTAAATGTTTGTCCACTAGGGCTATAAACTTATCTGTAAGCTCTTGAATATTTTTTTCTATATCCTTTGAAGCATCTTCACTTAATCCATCTTTCTTCAACTTTTTTAGTTGCTCCATAGCTTCTCTACGAGTGTTTCTAATAGCAACCTTAGCTTGTTCTCCCTCTACGTTTGATCTTTTTACTAATTCTTTACGCCTTTCTTCTGTTAAAGGTGGTAAGAATAATTTAATGATGGTTCCATCATTTTGTGGTGTAATACCAATATTGGCAACCATAATCGCTTTTTCAATAGGTTGAAGCATATTCTTCTCCCAAGGTTGAATACTTAAAGTTCTATTATCTATTGTACTAATGTTAGCTACCTGATTTAATAATCAACTTGAATGCCATCAACCATTTGTGGATTAGCTTTTCCAGCACGAATTTTAATTAATTCTGCCTCTAAATGATTGATTCCCTTTTTCATGATAGCTTCTGTATTTAAAGCTAAATTTTGCAATGTTTCTGCCATAGTTTTTTATATAATAATCGGTGAAGTTACAAAACATCTTATTTATTGATAACCCACTATACAATAGCCAGATCTATTTTGCAATTTATTCAATTTACACTACCTTTGCAGGCCATTTGAATGTTATGAACAATTTAAGGGCATTTGACCTAGCCTTTGTAGGCTTAAAGCCCGGAGAGCATGATTTCGAGTTTTTCATAAATGATGCATTTTTTGAGTCATATCCCCCACAGGATTTTTCGAATTGCAATATCAACGTTCATTTAACACTAGAAAAGAAAAATGGGTTATTGTTATTGAAGTTTGGAATTAGTGGAAATGTACATGTAATATGTGATCGCTGTGGTAATACATTGCCTTTAGACTTATGGGATGAATTCAATATTGTTGTGAAATTGGTGGAAGACCCTGAAATAATGAATGCGCAAGAGGACGATCCTGATATGTATTATATAGCCCAAGGAGAAAGTCACTTGCATGTAGCAGCTTGGATTTATGAATTTATCAATTTAAGCATACCTTTGCAAAAGCAGTGTGCGGAGGATCAACAAGGTGGTTCTTACTGTAACAAAGAAGTATTAACCATGCTTGAAAAAATGAAAATGAACATTAACAAATAATATTAATCTGTTTTTTTATGCCTAATCCCAAACGTAGACATTCACAACAACGCAGTGCTAAAAGAAGAACACACTATAAAGCTTCTGCTGCAACATTAACAGTTGATAGCACAACAAAAGAAATACATGTTCGCCATCGTGCCCATACTAGTGAAGGTAAATTATATTACAAAGGAAAATTGGTAGCTGAAAAATCTCCAATAAAGTAATTATTGTAATAATATA
>CAYVXB010000057.1:7469-9398 GCA_964454275.1 uncultured Chitinophagaceae bacterium
CCTTTATAAATAAAATTGTTTCTTTCCATAGTTGCTTTAAAGCTGTCTGAATTTACTTTTAAAAATTTGGAAGCCTCTATTACTGTATGAAATACATATGTATTTTCTGAATTATATACTTTTATTTCCTTCTATATAACCTAAAAACATATAAATAACAGAAACGTTAAATTTTTCTTTTAAATAAATAATAAATTTTCTATAATCCAATTTTTTATTATCCTTTTTAAGTTCCAAGGATATCCGCATTGATTTTGTACACCTGTCAAAAAAATCAATGCGGATTTTTAACGTTCAAGTTGTTCAAGCATTCATTCCTCATACATTTTTTTTACTACTCTTTATTTTACGCCGTGCATCATTTTTTGTAACCTTCTACAAAGAACCAATAATATAAGTGCTGCAATACCTGAAAAGCCTACAAAAATCATAAAATATGTATACAAACCATCTATTACAAAGCCCATGATTTTAGGTTTTTCAGGCTTAAGATTCCAAACTTTTAATGAAACACTGTTTTCTTTTCCTTTTAAATCATTGGTTAATAAATAACTCTCTTTCCCGTCTGTATTAATTGCATAAATAAATTTGGGCTCTTGTTCTCCTTTAGCAGTCATTTTTTTCACTTCATCTTGCTCTAATTGTTTTGGGATGATGCGCTTAGCCTTAATAGTATCGTATGCAAAAGGTTGAATACTCACAGATGTTTCTATAGATATTAGAGAATCTAGTTTTTCAGACTTATTATTTTTCTTACCTAATTTTAATATCCAAGCGCTGCTATTATCTACCGTTTTGGTGTATGTAACACTATCCCAATTAATAGCTTTACCATTGATCGTTACATTATTTGCAGCATATACTGCACTTATCTTTTGCTCTTCGGGATATAACGAGCTCATTGCTCCAGCCAATTTATTTCCTGTGGCAATGGCCATAAACCAAATACCCATCATTAGAGATGTAAACCTACCTGGGGTTAATTTATTAACCATTGATAATCCAATAGGGCTTAGAAATAATTCTCCAATGGTATGTAAAAAATATAAACCTGTTAACCAAATAATACTCGCTCCTGCAGTTGGAATGTTTTTTGAACCCAATGCAATAAATAAAAAGCCTAATGCTAAAAAGCCTAATCCCAAAGATTGCTTATAGGGTGCTGCTGGTTCAAAACCTTTTTTAGCAAGTTTTACCCACATAAAACTAATAATAGGCGCCAGTATAACTATAAAACCAGCATTAAAACTCTGGAAATAACTTGCTGGCATATTCCATCCAAAAACATTTCTATTGGTTTGTTCATTAGCGAAAAAAGTAAGGGAAGCACCAGCTTGTTCAAAACACATCCAAAAGAAAACTACAAAAATCATTATTATAATAATCACCCATAATTTGTCTTTTTCTATTTTAGTTAATGATTTATCTGTAATAATAACAAAAGGGACCACCAGTGTCATGCCATAGATTAAAGCGCCCCATAAATCAACCTGAAGTATGAAATACATACCACTAACTGCCACTGCAATACCAACAATTAAAATGATTAATTGCTGCATGCTCACACCATTGCCAGATGAAACTTTCACATCATTAGACTTATTGGGCTTTACTCCTAATTGTCTGCCATCAGGAGCGACAACATATTTATTTTTTGTAAAATAAAAAATAACAAGACTCAAAAGCATACCAACACCAGCAGATAAAAACCCCCATTTAAAATCTACATTTTCACCTAAATATCCGCACACCAGTGGCGCTACAAATGCGCCTCCATTAATTCCCATATAAAAAATGGTGTATGCAGAATCTTTTCTAGAGTCACCATCTTTATATAGTTGACCAACCATGGTTGAAATATTTGGTTTAAAAAAACCATTCCCAAAAATGAGAAATGCTAAACCAGTCCATAATAGCGTAATTGCCACT
>CAYVXB010000057.1:9408-13335 GCA_964454275.1 uncultured Chitinophagaceae bacterium
GCCAAGCCATTAGCTTGTGGAAGCGATGCACAAAAAAACAAGAAAAATTGTCCGATAGCCATTAACAAGCCTCCTACAAAAATAGAACGCCTATTTCCCCAGTATCTATCTGCTACATATCCACCAATTAAAGGCGTTAAATAAACAAGGCCCGTATAACTACCATATATATTAGATGCATAATCTTTATCAAATAATAATTTTTCTGTCATAAATAGCATAAATATGGCTCGCATACCATAATAACTGAATCTTTCCCAAAACTCCGTTGCAAATAATACATATAACCCTTTAGGATGTCCTTTTTGTGCTGTTGTTTGATCCATATAAATATTTTTACAATATGTTTAGGGCTCAAAATAATAATAAAATAGTTATGAACCTGAAGAAGTACACTAATAAGTTATGAAATATGTATTAAAAACATAAGCTTTGTACATAAATATCTAGTATGAACAGCGTATCAATAAAAGCGAACTCATCTTTACGTATTATATTTATGGGCACAGCTGATTTTGCCGTTGAATCTTTAAAAACCTTACACAATAAAGGTTTTACCGTTGTTGCTGTTGTTACAGCACCTGATAAGCCTGCCGGAAGAGGGTTAAAAATGAATGAAAGTCCTGTAAAAAAATGTGCTCAAGAAATGAACATACCTATTTTACAACCCGAAAAATTGAAAAATCCAAGCTTTATTGAACAACTTAAATCTTATCAAGCTGATATACAAGTAGTAGTAGCCTTTCGCATGTTACCTGAAATAGTTTGGAACATGCCCCCATTGGGCACTATCAATTTACATGCTTCCTTACTACCACAATATAGAGGCGCTGCACCTATACATTGGGCAGTTATTAATGGTGAAAAAGAAACCGGTGTAACTACTTTTAAATTACAACACGAAATAGATACAGGGAATATTCTATTACAAGAAAAAATAAACATAGGTGATGATGAAACTACCGGATCAGTATATGAACGATTAAAAGTTTTAGGTGCAGAAGTATTGATAAAAACTTTACAACAATTGCAACAAGGAACGTTAAAAGAAATCCCACAATTCTCAATTATCAATTCTCAATTATCAATTATAAAACATGCTCCCAAAATTTTTACCGAACAGTGTACTATTAACTGGAGTAAATCCGCACAAGAAATATTTAATTTGATCCGTGGATTATCGCCACACCCTGGCGCCATAGCGAATTTAGATGGGAAGGTATTAAAAGTGTATGCATCTAAAATAGAAAATATTATTCCAAAAGTTAAAATAGGAAAATATGAAACAGACAACAAAACCTATTTACGTTATGCTTGTGCTGATCGTTTCATCTCTCTATTAGATATTCAATTAGAAGGGAAAAAAAGAATGTTAATTGAGGATTTTTTAAGAGGGTATCGAGTTGCAATGAATAATTGATAGCTGATAATTAATAATTAATGAATTCTTGGCCTCCAAGGCATCTCAGGAACATTCATTTCATAAGCTATATATCTCGCCAACACAAATAAATAATCGCTTAAACGATTAAGATATTTAATTATCAAAGGTCCTACAAACAATTTTTCTTCTTGCATGTGTACACATAAACGTTCAGCTCTTCGGCATACACAACGAGCAATATGAGTGGTTGATATAGCTACATGCCCTCCAGGTAAAATAAATGATTTCATGACAGGCAACACTTCATTCATCTTATCTATTTCTTTTTCTAAAAAAGTAACATCCGTTTCGTTTAAGTCCGGAATTTTTAGTTTCGATTCTTTATTAGGATCACAAGCTAAAGACGAGCCAATGGTAAATAATCGATCTTGTATTTCTTTTAAAACATTCTTAGTATTTATATCCGTTAAATAATCATTTACTAATCCTATATAAGAATTCAGTTCATCTACTGTGCCATACGTTTCAATACGAATATGACTTTTGGGGACTTTAGTTCCGCCAATTAAAGAAGTTTTTCCAGCATCGCCGGTTTTAGTATATATTTTTAGAGGCATATTTTTAATGTAAAAATGTGAAGGATCTCTAATATTGCTATTGTATAGGTTTACCATATTAGCTTTACCTTATACAATCTAAAATCTTCATCCTTACCAATTATAGTTAAATTTTCTGCCATAGCTTGTGCTATCATAATTCTATCAAAAGGATCTCTATGATAATACTCTAGTTTGAGAAGATGCTGGAGATGGTCAAATGTTAAGGGTAATATCTCTATTAAATTATCTTCTAAAATAGGTGCTATAGCGTTAAAGGTCGATTTTAGTTTAAGTTTCTTTAAACTTAGTTTAATAGCTATTTCCCAGAGACTAGCTACACTTATAAAGCATCTGTTACGGGTATCAATAATAGCATTTTTAGCGTTAGGGGATAATTTTTTATCTCCATTTAGAAACCAAATAAACGTATGCGTATCTAGCAGTAATGTCATTACATGTACTCTTTAAAATCTTCTAAAGGCTCATCAAAGTCTGGAGAGAGTTTAAAAAATCCCTTTGCACAGCCAAATTTTCTTTTTTTTACTTTTTGTTCTTTAGATGCTTTTGATTGGAGGAAAGCAATAAAATCAGCAACTTCTTTTTTCAAGTTGTCGGGTAATGCAACGAGCTGAGTATATAATTGTGCTGTATTCATACTCACACAAATGTAGAAAGAAATTAGCAAATACTAATTAAAGAAGTTTTTCCAGCATCGCCGGTTTTAGTATATATTTTTAGAAGCATAATATTTTTAATGAGGTAATTGGTAAATGTGAAAATTAAAATATGAAATGGTAAAAAACGTTTATCATCAATTATCCATTATCAACTATTAATTGTTTACATACTTCTTCTATACTGCCCTCCTACTTCATAAAGGGCATGCGTAATTTGTCCCAGGCTGCAATATTTAACCGTTTCCATCAATTCTTTAAATAAGTTTTCGTTATTGATAGCCACCTTTTTTAACCGTTTCAACATTTCATCTGATTTATGTTCGTTCCGTTTCCAAAAAGCTTGTACATTTTTAATTTGTTGCTCTTTTTCTTCAGCTGTACTTCGAATAACTTCTGCAGGAATAATAGTAGGGCTTCCTTTTTTATTAAGAAATGTATTGACGCCAACAATAGGCAGGTCGCCATTGTGTTTTAAACTTTCGTAATGTAAACTTTCTTCTTGTATTTTATTGCGTTGATACATTCTTTCCATAGCACCTAAAACGCCACCTCGTTCTGTTATGCGATCAAATTCGACCATTACAGCCTCTTCTACCAAATTGGTCAACTCTTCAATAATAAAAGATCCTTGTATAAAGTTTTCTGTTTTAGCTGAACCTAGTTCTCTGTTAATAATTAATTGAATAGCCATAGCTCGGCGTACACTTTCTTCTGTAGGTGTAGTAATCGCTTCATCATAAGCATTCGTGTGTAAACTATTGCAATTATCATATATCGCATATAATGCTTGTAGTGTAGTGCGAATATCATTGAAATCTATTTCTTGCGCATGTAAACTGCGGCCACTCGTTTGTATATGATATTTTAATTTTTGACTACGCTCATTGGCTTTGTATTTATGCTTCATGGCTTTGGCCCAAATACGACGAGCAACTCTACCAATTACACTGTACTCTGGATCCATACCATTACTAAAGAAGAAAGAAAGATTAGGTGCAAAATCATCAATATGCATTCCTCTGCTTACATAATATTCAACATATGTGAATCCATTAGCTAAAGTGAAAGCAAGCTGTGTTATAGGATTGGCGCCTGCTTCGGCAATGTGATAGCCGCTTATACTTACACTATAAAAGTTGCGTATTTTTTGCTGAATAAAATATTCTTGTACATCGCCCATTAATTTTAAAGCAAATTCAGTCGAAAAAATGCATGTGTTTTGTGCTTGATCTTCTTTTAAAATATCTGCTTGTACAGTTCCACGAAC
>CAYVXB010000058.1:0-1420 GCA_964454275.1 uncultured Chitinophagaceae bacterium
AAAATAGCAAGAGGTGGGTATTTAATCTACAATGCTACAGATAAAGATTTGGTAAAATTGATAGAATCAAATGTTCGAAAAGATATTCAATATATGCCATATCAATTGCCTACACATCATACTATAAATGGCAAAACACAACTCACTATTGATGGCTATGCTAGCCAATTAAATGTATTTGGTGATCATAATTTATTGAATCTACATGCAGCTTATTATGTATGTAGATTATTAGGTATAGCCCCAATAGATTTTGTGCGATCGATTGCTTCTTTTTCCGGTGCTGCTAAACGGCTAGAACTATTGTATGAAAAAGATGAAAAAAAAATTTATAGAGATTTTGCGCATGCCCCAAGCAAAGTAAACGCTACTATTCAAGCGGTTAAACAACAATTTCCTAAACAAAAATTAGTTGCTTTATTGGAATTGCATACATACAGTAGTTTACAGAAAGATTTTTTACCCCAATATGCACATAGTTTAGATGTTGCAGATGAAGCGGCCGTATTTTATAGTGAACATGCTTTAGCGCTTAAACGATTACCAGATATACATAAGCAAGATGTTCAAAATGGATTTGCGAATTCAAATATTGTAATTTTAAATACTACAAAGGAGTTAGAACAATGGATAATAAGTCAAAAAAATAAAACGGCTAATATTTTGTTAATGAGCTCTGGAAATTATGATGGGGTAGATGTGATGAAGAAACTATGTTAAATTTTAAATGTTGAATTTTGTATGAATAGGATATGTTTATTCAAAATTTAACATTCAACATTCAAAATAATATTTATATGCTACAGTTACAACGTCCTCTTGCTTTTATTGATTTAGAAACAACAGGTCTTAATTTACAAACAGATAAAATTGTTGAAATAGCTATTGTAAAAATTATGCCAGATGGAGAACGCATAGTAAAACGGAAGCTGATTAATCCTGAAATGCCTATTCCCGCTGTATCTTCAAAAATTCATGGTATAACAGATGAAATGGTGAAAGATGCGCCTACTTTCAAAAAAGCGGCCAATGAAATAAAACAATTTCTACATGATTGTGATGTTGCTGGTTATAATTCAAATCGATTTGATATCCCTTTATTGGTAGAGGAATTTTTGCGTGTTGATTTGAATGTAACATTTGATAATTGCCAATTATTAGATGTTCAAAAAATATTTCATATGATGGAACAACGTACTTTAAGTGCAGCATATCAATTTTATTGTAATAAAAATTTAGATAAAGCCCATAGTGCAGAAGTAGATGCTACCGCTACTTGGGAGGTTTTGTTGGCCCAATTGAAACGCTATGAACGTTTAGGAAATACATTAGATTCCATTTTGCAGTGTATTGGGAAAGAAGAAATTATTGATTACGCACGTCGATTTATAAAATCAAATGGAGTAGAGGTATTCAATTT
>CAYVXB010000058.1:1455-13272 GCA_964454275.1 uncultured Chitinophagaceae bacterium
AAGGTGATTTTTCATTACACACTAAACAAAAATTAGCTGAAATATGGAACAGATCATTTTTACAAAAAACACAAAAGCAACTTTTTTAATATGGGATCATGTTTAATATAGTAATAACTGGTGGAACAGGTCTTGTAGGGAAAGCACTCACAAAATACTTGCTGGATAAGGGCTATAGCATTACCATTCTTACTCGTACTATTCCAAAAATACAGCAACAAATAGCAAATATAAAATACGCTCCATGGGATGTAACTAATCAAACTATTGATGTAAATGCTGTTTGTAATGCAGATTATATTGTTCATTTGGCTGGTGCAAATGTTGCTGAAAAACGCTGGACAAAAAAACGCAAAAAAGAAATTATAGATAGTAGGATAAAAAGCTCCACATTGCTTGTAAAAACACTACAAAATAATCCACATAAACTAAAAGCATTTATAAGTGCTTCTGCTATTGGTTGGTATGGGGTTGATGTAAAAGGAAAAATATTTGTGGAGGATGATCCGCCAGCAATGGGCTTTTTAGGCGAAACGTGTAATCAGTGGGAGGAAAGTGTAAAACCTATAATGGCATTGGGTATTCGAACAGTGTGTGTTAGAATGGGTATTGTATTAAGTAATGATGGTGGTGCACTGTCTGCGTTTAAAAAACCACTTCGATTCGGTATTGCTCCTATTTTAGGTAGTGGTAAACAAATGATTAGTTGGATTCATATTGTAGATGTGGTACGCTTAGTTGCATTTGTGTTAGAGAAAGAATCATTACAAGGTTGTTTTAACGCAGTAGCTCCTCGTCCTGTAGATAATAAAACATTGATGCTAACATTGGCTAAGAAGCTTCGAGGGCAATTTTATATCCCTATATATGTGCCTTCTTTTCTACTAAAAATTGTATTAGGGGAAATGAGTGTTGAGGTATTAAAAAGTACAACGGTAAGTTGTGAAAAAATACACCAACAAGGTTTTGTATTTCAATTCCCTGCTATTGAAACTACTTTACATAATCTTTTGAATTTGAATGATTAATTCAAGTAGATTGACTTTTCTTTACATTTGATCATGGGTGTTATAAAAAAATTATATTCAAATAGAACGACTTCAAGATATTTTATTTTAGGTGTATCATTAATACTGGTGGTATATCATACTTGGTGTGCATTAGGTGGCGTAGATTTTGATGTTTTTTTGCATGCAGGAGAAAAAATTAGAGATCATCAAAATATTTATCAACCTCCATTTATTCGAAATCTCCAATACTTTTATAGTCCCTTATTTGCTTTACTCTTATCACCTTTTGCTTCATTGCCATTTTGGATTCCAGAATGTGGTTGGCTGATATTTTCTTGCTATTGTATATATCGAAGTTGGATTTTATGTAGTCGATATTTTGATATCCATTTTTTATCTTCCAAAAAGTATACTATCTGGATTTGGCTTTGCATATTATTTAGCCTGAGGTTTATTTTAGATAATTTTACGCAAGTTCAAATGAGTATTTTTTTGTTATGGGCAACATTAGAAAGTTTGGAACTCTTTAAAAAAAGAAAAATATTTCTGGGCGCTGCATTATTAGCATTAGCCATCAATATAAAAATTTTACCTATTCTTTTTATACCCTATCTTTTTTATCGAAAAAAAATAAAAGAAGGATTTCTAGTAATGGTTTTTCTCCTTTTTTATTTGTATTTACCTATTTTATTTATTGGGTATCAGTACAATAATTTTTTATTAATTGAATGGTGGAAAATAATAAATCCAACTAATGCTGAACATATTATAGAAGCTACAAATGGCCCTCATAGCTTGGATGCGATGTTATCTGTTTTTATTACCGATACCAATAATGAAATGGGATTTAAACGAAATGTATTGAATCTTTCATTTAAAGAAGTAAATCTTATAATTAATATTGTTCGTTTATTTTTTATACTATTAACGCTATGGTTTTTAAGAAGTTTACCTTTTAGAACAGTGAGCAATACAGTAAAAGAATTTTGGGAGATTAGTTATTTATTTTTAATTACACCACTTATATTTCCTCATATGCAGATATATAATTTCATTTACGTTTGTCCAATGATTATGTATTTGCTTTATTTTTTTATTGTTCAAAAACAAAGAAATATTGATATAAGGGTTATGATTATTTATTTTGGAATAATATCCGTTATGTTTACACCTATTATTGGCAGAGATGTTATCGGTGGTTATTTATTCCCCTTGCTTCAATATTACAGAATATTAACTTTTACAACTATACTATTCATTCCATTAGCATTAATGGCTAATCCCAAAAAAATAAATAAAGAAACAGCTTAAGGCGATAATTAGTTCTTAATTCAACATTTAAAATGTATAATTCAAAATAATCTATAAATCTGCTGTTTTAAACTTCCAATTGGCAAATAAATAATATGCTACCAAATAGATGAATGCCATAATTAATGCTGTAGTATGATTAGCTTGATATGGTAAAACATTACCAAAAAATGGAAGGGGTATAAGTACATCCGTAGTTTCTAAAGGTAAATAGTTGCCTGTTTGCCAAAAATATGTATTGAATAGTAATTTAAATACATTATCTATTATAAATGCATAGGATAGATAGAGCACGACTGCTAAGCCAGAACGTTTAACCAATAAGGCAATTATAAACGCTACGCTGGTATACGATAGCGCTTGAATAAAGAAATAAAAAAGATATTCGATTTTATCTAGAGAAAATGAGCTGCCTGTGGATAATCCAAAAAGCAATACATTCAGAAAGGCAATAAACGTTGTTAATATTGCTATAATACCTATCATTGCTAGTTTTACATGTATAAATTCTGCTCTACTCCATCCATCAATAATATTTTGCCTATGTGTGCGATATGTATACTCATTCGTAAAAAAGGTTATCATTAATATGCCTGGTATAAATAGGGAATAACTAGATAACCACGTAATGGTTTGCCACACATTAGGAAAACTAAAAGGAGATCCAAATACTGAGCTTACAGAAGTACTTTCTTTAATTTCATAAGAAATATAATTGATGCCTAATATGGTAACAAGAAATAAAATACTAAATACCCAAAAGGTTCTGTAGCGGCGTATTTTCAACCATTCTATATATAAATTTCTTAGCATGTTTATTCGTTTTGAGCATTAGTTAATTCAAAAAATTTAGATTCCAAACTACGTTTTTTTAATAGTAAATGAGTAAGTATAATATGGTGTTGAAAACAAGTTTGGTTTATACTTTCCAGATTTGCTGAGCCAGAAGGGAAAAACAATAAAATAGTATTTTCTTTTTGCTCCAATTTTGTATGTCCTGTAATTTGCAGTGCAACTTTTTGTAGTAATTCAATATTGTTGCAACTTAATTCGACTATATCATCGTTTGAAAGTATGTCTTCCACATGACCATGTGCTAATAATTTTCCTTTTTGTAAAATAGCAACATGGGTACAAACCTTTTCTACTTCATCTAATAAATGACTAGCCATAATAATGGTTTTTCCATCACTGGCTAATTGGTTAATTAAATTTCGTATTTCAGCAATACCTACGGGGTCTAATCCATTTGTAGGTTCATCAAAAACAAGTATTTCCGGATTGCCTAATAAGCAAGCAGCAATAGCCAATCGTTGCTTCATACCCAATGAAAATGTTTTGAATTTGGAGTATTTACGTTCGCCTAAATTTACTTTTTCTAATACTTCATGAATATGATTTTCATCAACTTCTTTAATTGCAGCAGTTATTTTTAAATTATCTATAGCAGATAAATAATGGTAGAAATTAGGTGTTTCTAATAAAGTACCCATTCTTTTGCGTTGATTGCTTGTAGGTGGTTCACCAAACCATTGGTATGTTCCACTAGATGCTTTTAGTACATCCATTATGATACCTAACAAGGTTGTTTTACCACTGCCATTAGGGCCTAAAATGCCAAATACGCTACCTTTTGGAACGTTAAAACTTACTTGACGTAAGGCTTGTAGCGTACCATAATGCTTGTCTATTTTATCGATTTGTAGTACAGAATGTTGCAAGTGAATAGTTTTAAAAATGATAGGTAAATATAATTTCTGCAATCACAAAAATAGAAAATATAACACTGGCAATTCCATTAACTGTCATAAAAGCAATATTTACTTTTCGAAGATCATTAGGTTTTACTAAACTATGTTGATAAACAAGCATACTAATAAAAACAATGGAGCCTATCCAATAGATCCAAGTAAAATGTTGTATAAGGCCTATTATTATTACAATAGCAGCTGTTATACTATGCAAGATCCTTGAAATGGTTAATGCACCTGCTTTCCCTAACCAGGCGGGTATGGAGTGTAGCTTGTTTTGTTTATCAAATACCTCATCTTGCAACGCATAAATAATATCGAACCCACTCACCCAAAAAATTACAATACAAGAAAAGAGCATAGGTAGGCTCGCAAATTTTCCTGTCATAGCCATATATGCTCCAATAGGTGCAAGCGCCAATCCAATCCCCAATATCATATGGCATAAAGCCGTGAAACGTTTTGTATAACTATATCCTAATATTACCAATAATGCAATGGGGGAGAGTATGAAGCAGGTGGTATTAATAAGTGCACATATTATTATAAATAAGGCACAACAAATAATAACAAACAGCAATGCATTTTTTGAAGATATCATACCCGTAGGTATTTCACGAATAGCTGTTCTAGGGTTAAGCGCATCAAAACGCTTATCCAACCAACGATTAAAGGCCATGGCTGCGCTGCGGGCTGCGATCATACAAGCAATAACCAATAAAAAAATTTTCCAAGTAAAACTATAGCCTTCATGTATTGCCAGAAAATATCCTATCATGGCAAAAGGCATAGCAAAAATGGTATGCGAAAATTTAATAAGACTAAGATATTTTTTAACGGGGCTCATGGCTGCTTGTAAACATCAGGATTATGAAATTGCATAAATCTTTTTGAAATTTCTTCTGTAAGATAAGTCCACCCAAATTTTTCGTATAACTTATGAGCATCTCTGGTTCCTAACATCCATCGCCTCAATCCTTGTAGATCAGGATAGCTATGAATAACAGTCATTAACCATTTTGATAATCCTTTTCCTCTATGTTCAGGTAAAATAAACACATCAGCCAAATAAGCAAAAGTTGCTTTATCTGTAACAACCCTTGCAAAACCAACTTGTTGATTGTTTTTATATACCCCAAAGCAAAGAGAATTATCAATAGATTTCTTTACAACGTTAAAGGGAATGTCTTTTGCCCAATAAGATTCTTCTGATAAATATTTATGAATAATATTTATATCTAGTTTTGTAGGGTTGGTGCTAATGTTGTACCCATCTTTATTTTCAATTCCCATTAATTATAATTTTAAACGTAATAGCCATTAATGACGAATCAATTCCCATAATACGATTCCTGCAGTAACAGAAACATTTAATGAATGTTTGGTTCCATACTGGGGAATTTCAATAGCAGCATCGCACAAAGATAAAACATCAGCATTTACGCCATCTACCTCATTACCCAATATAATAGCTGTGGGTTTTTTATGAAATGTAATGTTTTGCAGCGCCACACTTTTTGTAGTTTGTTCTATAGCCCATATTGTATAATGCTGTTGTTTTAAACATTGAACGGCTTCCAGTGTTGTGTTGTAATATTTCCAATAAACGGTTTCGGTAGCACCTAATGCTGTTTTATGAATGTCTCTATGAGGAGGCTGTGGTGTAAATCCACATAAACAAATACTTTGTATGAGGAATGCATCAGATGTACGAAAGATGCTGCCTACATTATGCATGCTGCGAATATTATCTAATATTACTATAATAGGTAATTTGTCTATCTTTTTATATTCCTCTACTGTTTTACGGCCTAAGGCCTCCATGCTAAGCTTTTGCATAACAACGAAGGTATAACTAAACGTTAGCTGAAAATGCACTTATTTTGTACAAATTGGTGCATATGCTTACACATACTATTCAGGCCGACTTTGTTAGTGGTATGGAATTTAAGACAACTATAAATGATCATACATTTATGCTTGATCTTTCATCTGAAGACGGAGGTCATGATCATGGTCCAAGGCCTAAGCCGCTTATGCTATCTGCATTAGCAGGATGTACAGGGTTAGATGTGGTTTCGCTTCTCAACAAAATGAAGGTCCCTTTTAAAAACTTTTCTATACAGGTATCTGCAACGTTAACAGATGAGCATCCTAAAATATACAAAGATGTACATATCGTATTTTACATCCATGTTTCAACAGAAGATCAATCTAAAGTAGAAAAAGCCGTTAATTTATCACAAGAAAAATATTGTGGCGTAAGCGCCATGTTTAAAGCTTTTGCTACACTCTCCTACAAAATTGAATTTAGGTAGCAATAGTATCAACATTGAACTCTAATGACTCGTGTCCGATATTTTGTTTGCATAGCTTGTGTAAATGTACCTCCAATATTTAGCTTTGGTTCTCATAACAATAATTTTAAGGGTTAGGTTTAATTCTTTTAATATTACACCGACTTGTCTCATTGTTAGACGGCTATGGGGTGGAGTGCAATTGAAGTGCCAGAAATAGATCATGCATTTTTTTTGACATTATTATTATAATTAGGGAAAATGTTAGCTTTGGTTCTAATAGTTACAAGTAGAATTACTCAAGAGCTATTGCCGAAAATTTATTCTTAGATTTTTTCATTTACCTTGAATTTTTAGGATCCGTATACGAACAGCTATGGCGAAACTCAATAATGATACTCCACTCATGCAGCAACATCGGGCTATTAAAGAAAAATATCCTGATGCTATATTGTTATTTAGAGTAGGGGATTTTTATGAAACGTTTGGAGAAGATGCAATAAATACTTCAAAAATATTAGGTATTACACTAACTAAGCGAAATAATGGAGCAGCTTCTTCTTCAGAACTGGCGGGCTTTCCACATCATGCATTAGATACGTATTTGCATAAATTAGTAAAAGCGGGTTATCGAGTAGCTATATGTGATCAATTAGAAGATCCTAAACAAGCTAAAGGCATTGTGAAACGTGGTGTTACAGAAATGGTTACGCCTGGAACAACTACCAATGATAAATTGCTAGAGCATCACAGCAATAATTTTTTAGCCGGTATTCATATGAATGGAGAAGTATGGGGCGTAGCATTTTTAGATTTATCTATTGGCGAATTTTTAGTAGCAGAAGGATACCCTGAATATATAGATAAATTAGTGCAAAGCTTAAAACCTTCTGAAATCGTTTACCAACGCCAATTTCAAAAAATATTTAAAGAAACATTTGGGCAAAAATTTTATACCTATACGTTAGAGTCATGGATATTTGATGAAAAATATGCTACTGAAAATTTACTCAAACATTTTCAAACACATTCTCTAAAAGGGTTTGGTATAGATCAATTACCCGCCGCTATTATTGCAGCCGGTGCCGTTTTGCAATACGTGAAAGATACCGAACATCCTAATCTTCAACATATTACGTCTATACAACGAATAGATCGAGATGATCATTTATGGATGGATAAATTTACTATTCGAAATTTAGAATTGATTAATAACGATGCTGAAAAACATAGCTTGTTACAAGTGTTGGATCATACCGTATCTCCGATGGGTGCACGATTGTTAAAACGATGGATGGTATTGCCTTTAAACAATTTACAACAAATACAACAGCGACTTGATTTAGTATCTTTTTTTATTAGTCAGCCCGACTTACGTAAGCAACTTCAACATCAAATAAAATTATGTGGAGATATAGAACGACTGGTAAGTAAACTTCCACTCAAAAAAATAAATCCTCGTGAAGTATTGCATTTAGCCAAAAGTTTACAGCATATTGCTCAAATTAAAATGCTTACGCAAAACCTTACTAGTGCCAGTTTGAGTGAGGTTGACGACTCTTGTAAAACAAAAGCTATTAATTATTTAAACCGATTATCCGAAACCCTAAACAGTTGCGAACAAATAGCAGAAACGATTGTAAATTATATAGAAGATAATCCGCCTGTGCAGGTTATAAAGGGTGGAACTATACGAGCAGGTGTACATGCAGCGTTAGATGAATTGAAACATATTGCTACATCTGGTAAAGAATATTTAATACAATTACAACAAAAAGAAATAGAAGCCACCGGTATTACTTCTTTAAAAGTATCTTTTAATAATGTATTTGGATATTATTTAGAAGTAACCCATGCACATAAGAATAAAGTGCCTGACAATTGGATACGCAAGCAAACCCTTACCAATGCGGAACGTTATATTACACCAGAATTAAAAACGTACGAAGAAAAAATAACGGGTGCAGAGGAAAAAATTATACAACTTGAAGTACAATTATTTGATCAACTTTTATTACAACTGCAAGATTATATTGCACCTATACAAACTAATGGACAAACATTAGCGGTGTTGGATGTTTTATTATGCTTTGCAGAAATAGCCATACAGCATAATTACGCCAAGCCTGAAATACATGATGCTATTGATTTACATATAACTGCCGGCCGACACCCTGTAATTGAACAATATTTACCGGCAGGAGAGAAGTATGTAGATAATGATATACGCTTGGATACAATATCACAACAAATTATTATACTTACGGGTCCTAATATGAGTGGTAAAAGTGCCTTGCTCAGACAAACTGCATTGATTACCTTAATGGCGCATATGGGATCGTTTGTGCCGGCTACATCTGCTCAAATACCGTTAACCGATAAAATTTTTGTACGAGTAGGTGCCAGCGATAATTTAAGTGCTGGAGAAAGTACATTTATGGTAGAAATGAATGAAACAGCTAGCATTTTGCATAATGCTACCAATAAGAGTTTGGTATTGTTAGATGAAATTGGTCGAGGTACTTCAACATATGATGGTATTTCTATTGCATGGAGTATGGTAGAATATTTGCATAATAATGCCCATCAACCTAAAACCTTATTTGCCACACATTACCACGAAATCAATGATATTGAAGATCATTTGCCTAGGGTAAAAAATTTCCACATCACCCATAAAGAAATAGGTAACAAAGTAATTTTTTTAAGAAAAATGGCTCGTGGTGGCAGTAACCATAGCTTTGGTATACAAGTAGCTCGTATGGTAGGTATGCCTCCGAGCCTCATTCAACGAGCAGAAGAAATATTAAAACAATTAGAAGCCAAGGTAGAAAAAAAATCATCCAAACAAACCATTGGTAAACCAAACAATAGTCAATGGCAATTAAATATTTTTGATGCGCATACAGAAGCTTTTCAACAAATTCGGTTGTTATTAAATACTATCGATATTAACCGGTTAACACCTGTAGAAGCATTATTAAAATTGAATGAGATAAAGGAAATTTTAAAATAGTGACTTTTGTGCAATGAATGTGACATGCTTATTGTCAATGCAACAATAATACATTTTATAAATCCTTCAAACCGATGTGTGCATAAATATCGGGTACTTGGGGCAGAGAGTTATCTGTGGACAATAAGGGAACTTTTTGGATGAGAGGGATATAAACCAATATAAAAATCCATCTACAACATTACTTTCTGGTCCCCTTCATAATAAATAGGCACATTAAAGCCAATGCCGGCTTTTTTTATTCTAGAAGTTCCTACAACCTTGATCCAAAAATGGCTTTTCCATATAGAGGGTAAAACTTGTAACAAAGTTGCTTGGCCATCTATTTTTATAGAAATAGGTAAGGAGAAGTCTTTTTTGGCAGGGATACGTATAGAAGAATCAAATGTGAACTCCCCCATACACAAACTATCTATAAAAATTTTACCCGTTGCTTTTTTTAGTGTGGCTCCCCAACTATTAGGATTATAACAAAATACGGTAAGCCGAATGGTTGAGTTATTCCATAAATCAGTTACTTCAACTTGGTCTATTTTTTTATAAACCAATGGTTTCACTTTTCCACAACCAATAATCAATATTGTAATACTTAGAAGGAAGAGATAGAGGAGGTATTGTTTATTAAAGAAGAGGGATACCAAAGCTAAAATATTTAACTGCAAGGTACATTAAAAAACTGAAAATTAGTCAGTTAAAAATCATACGCATTCTCGCTAAAATATTTAGTATTTTGCATTGGCTTATTAGTTAAAAAGATAAAAATACGTAGCTAAAAAAAATAGTAAAAATAAAGTTTGTTTATATATTGATAATCATTTAATTATAATAACTATTTAATAATTATGATTAAATAAAAAGGCATTAATTTGATCGTTTTCAACCTTGTTTTTCATTAAAAAATAAAGAAAATAGAATTTATTAAAATTTATGAAATTATTAATTGAAAATCAATTATTTGTATGTATTGATGCAATTAAAGATTCAATTGAAAAACAATCAATTGTCATTGAGCAATATGAAGCCTATCAAAAACTAGGATTTCGGAATAGATATGCTATTATTGCAGCCTCAGGAATTATTACTCTTTCCATCCCATTGCTTAAAGGAAGAAATCAACATACCCCTATTCGGGAAGTAAAAATTTGCAATGAGCAACCTTGGCAGAAATCTCATTGGAAAACTATACAATCTGCTTATAATCGATCCCCTTGGTTTGAATATTATAAGGATAGCTTATACGTCCTTTTTAGGAAGCAACATACTTTTTTATACGACTTTAATTGGATGTGTTGGGAATGGTGTTTATGTCAACTAAAATACAATATCCCATTAGAGGAGACCAAGCGTTGGGAAAAGCAGTACCCTAAAGATGCATTTTTAGATCGAAGAAATTTTTATTCAAATAAGAATAATGTTGATGGGCTGCATACTATAAAGTACATCCAAGTATTTGAAGATAAACTAGGATTTATAGGAAATGTAAGTGTTCTAGATTTGCTTTTTTGTGAAGGGCCAAATGCAATGAACACTATTAAGTTTTAAAATAACCGTAACTCTATTATGAACGATAACGAACAGATATATTCGATAAAAATATAGAAGAAGATATTCTCTTGTATAATACTAACCCATTGCTTCTATAACCATAGCACTGGCACCACCACCACCATTGCAAATGCCCGCTGCGCCTATTTTCCCGCCATGTTGTTTTAGTATATGAATAAGCGTTACAATAATTCTTGCACCGCTACAACCCAAAGGATGCCCTAATGAAACAGCACCACCATGCACATTCACTTTAGATGAATCTAATTTCATTTTTTGCATATTAGCAATACCTACTACAGAAAAAGCTTCATTCAACTCTATAAAATCAATATCGCTCATTTGCAAACCTGCTTTAGCTACGGCTTTAGGAACAGCTAAGGATGGTGTAGTGGTAAACCATTCTGGCGCTTGCTCCGCATCAGCATAACTTTTTATAATAGCCAAAGGCTGTATACCTAAAACTTTTGCTTTTTCCGAACTCATTAACACC
This sequence comes from uncultured Chitinophagaceae bacterium, assembly GCA_964454275.1. Classification (GTDB taxonomy): domain Bacteria; phylum Bacteroidota; class Bacteroidia; order Chitinophagales; family Chitinophagaceae; genus CAYVXB01. The sequence continues at coordinate 12,879 of CAYVXB010000058.1, forward strand.
AACGCTGCAGCGCCATCATTCATGGTAGAAGCATTAGCTGCTGTAACTGTTCCATCCTTAATAAACGCAGGTTTTAAACCAGCAATTTTATCAAATTGAACGTTAAACGGTTCCTCATCTTTACTAAATAAAATAGCATCTCCTTTGCGTTGTGGAATACTTATCGGTACAATCTCTGCATTAAAATGTCCATTATTCCATGCATTCTGACTGCGTTTGTAACTCTCTATAGCAAATGCATCTTGATCTTCACGACTTATCTTACATTCCTTTGCACACAGCTCAGCAGCATTGCCCATCGCATAATTATGATACACATCGGTTAATCCATCTTTTGCTAACCCATCTATCAAATTTGTATTACCATATTTATTTCCCCAACGTAAACTATCTA